>DAINPX010000079.1:0-10338 GCA_036743235.1 Melioribacteraceae bacterium | reverse complement strand
TATCGGGAAACTCGGGATCCTTAACAAGCGGATCTCACTTACACTATGAAGTACTATTTAACGGTATAGCTTTAAACCCAATTAACTTTTTTTATGACAATCTAACAGTTTTTGATTTGAGAAGTAATAAAAATAAATAAAAAGCGGAGGTATTATGATTTGGACTGTAGAATTAGCTTCTTATTTAGATGATGCACCATGGCCTGCAACAAAAGAAGAATTAATAGATTACGCAGAACGAATAGGTTCACCAATTGAAGTGATAGAGAATCTACAAGAATTAGAAGATTCTGATGAATTTTATGAATCAATTGAAGATATTTGGCCTGATTATCCGACTGATGAAGATTTCTTCTTCTCGGATGATGACGAATTTAATGCTTAATCGGTTATCATATGATTCCTTTTTTAGATGAGATAACCGGACAAAAAAAGGTAATACAATCTTTATATCAAATATTTAAGACAGGCAAAATCCCTCAGGCTCTACTATTTGTCGGAACTGAGGGAGTCGGTAAATTTTTTACAGCTATACAATATTTAAAACTTCTTAATTACGATAAAATTAGTACCGATTCAAGAATTGAGAGACAGATTTCTGCATTTAACGAACCTTTTGTTAGGGTAATATTTCCAATTCCAAGAGGAAAAAGCGAATCGGATGATAACCCTTACAACGGATTATCCGAAACACAACTTTCCGAAATAAAAAACCAATTAAAATTAAAGTCTGAAAATCCATATCACAAAATAACTATTTCGGGTGGAGAAAGTATTAAAATAAGCAGTATTAGAGATATTAATAGTTTTACTACGCTTAGTTATGAAAATATAAAGTATCGACTAATATTAATAGTAGATGCACATTTAATGGGTGAAGAAGCACAAAACGCATTATTAAAAAACTTGGAAGAACCTCCTGAAGGCATAATATATATTTTAACAACTAGTGATGAGAATAATATTCTTTCTACAATTAAATCGAGATGCTGGAAATTAAGTTTTAGTTCTTTATCTAATAATGACTTAATTAATATTTTGATTAGATATTATAATTATCAATACGATACAATTGACAGTGTTAAATATTTTTCAAACGGTTCCGTTACACAAGCAATTTATTTATTAGATAGTCAATTCAATCTTTTATTAAGTAAAACTTTAAATATTCTACGTTATTCATTTGCAGGTTGGTACAATACGGCTTTCAGTGAATTTAAGGAAATTTTAAAAAATTCTGATTATGAATTAATAAAAATTATTATTATTTTAATATATACATGGTTAAATAACTTGGAAATTTTAAGGTCACATGGTAGTGAAAATTGCTATGAGCCGTTTATAGAATCTTTAATTAAATTTAATACCCGTTATCCGGAAGTTAATATAAATAAGCTTTTAACCGAAATAGATAACATGTTAAACAATCTTGATAGAAATGTAAATATAAATATAGTTTCTGCAAATATAATTATATTATTATCAAATTTTACAAACAATTAAAGGAAATCACTTTTGGAAAATATAAATAATGAACAAAATTTTAAACCGGATATTTACGACCTTCAAGCCTATCATGCGTTTAAAGATGTTGTTGTAAATAACTTATGTGATGATTGTAAGAACGATTGTCCGAATATAGAAAACGCAGTTAATTATATCATTAACACTAAACTAAAAGATGTTAATATTATAGAAGTTGAATGTCAAGGATTATTGGGCAATCATTTTTGTGAGTGTATTGATGAAATTTCAAATTCAATAGTTGAAGGCGACTATACTTTAGTTGAATGCGAAGATACTGTTGAAGTTACAAAAGTTGTAGAAGTTGGAAATATAGCAAAATTAAAGATGTTCAAATATACAAATGAAGGTGATAAACTACCTAAAGTTTTACGTAAACTTACAGAAGAGGACTGGGCACAAATAGAAATAAATAGAAAAGATGAGGCAAAAGCTAAACCCATATTTAAAGATAGAATAGAAAGATATCAATTAAATATGAAACTGGTTGATATTCATTATCAGTTTGATAGAAAAAAACTCTTTTTCTTTTATACATCTGACGGAAGAGTTGATTTCAGAGAATTAGCTAAAGATTTAGCTGCCGAATTTAAAACAAGAATAGAACTAAGACAAATTGGCGTTAGAGATGAGGCAAAAAGAGTAGGTGGGTTAGGGTCATGCGGAAGAGAATATTGCTGCTCTGTTTTCTTATATAATTTCAAGAAAATCACTACACAATTGGCTAACGATCAAAATCTTTCGGCTAACATGTCTAAACTAAGTGGTCCATGCGGTAAACTTAAATGCTGTTTATCATTTGAAGGCGAATAAATTAAAAGAGGATTTATGAAAAAAGTTGTTATTGTTTCTGCTAAAAGAACGGCAATCGGAAGTTTTCAGGGTGTTTTATCCGGTTTAACTGCAGCAAAATTAGGTGCAGAAGCCATAAAATCGGTATTATTAGAATCAAAAATTGATATTAACTTGATTGATGAAGTAATTATGGGTAACGTTTTGTCTGCCGGGCAAGGACAAGCTCCTGCAAGACAAGCAACACTCTATGCAGGATTACCAAATAAAACCGAAGCATTAACCATTAATAAAATGTGTGGCAGCGGCTTAAAATCCGTAATGTTAGCATCACAATCCATTAAATGTGGTGATGCTGATATTATTATTGCCGGTGGTATGGAAAGTATGTCTAACGCCCCTTATTTGTTATCTGATGCAAGAAGCGGATATAGATTAGGTCATGGTAAATTAACCGATAGTATTTTAATAGACGGGCTTTGGGATGTATATAACGACATCCATATGGGAAATTGTGCAGAAGTGTGTGCTAAAGATTATGAATTATCGCGTATTCATTTAGATGAATTTGCAATTAAATCCTATGAAAAAGCTATCTCTGCAACATCAAGCGGTATTTTTAAAGAAGAAATTGTTCCGATTACAATAAAATCCAAGAAAGGGGATTTTATTGTTGATGAGGATGAAGAACCTAAAAATGTTAAGTTTGATAAAATACCAAGTTTACGTCCGGCATTTGATAAAAATGGAGTTGTTACTGCTGCAAATTCTTCAAAACTTAATGATGGAGCAGCCGCATTATTAATTATGTCTGAAGAAACTGCATTAAAACTTGGATACACTCCTTTAGTTGAAATAGTCGAACAAGCATCTGCTTCTAAAGCACCAATTGAATTTACAACTGCCCCGGCAGATGCAATTGCAAAAGTGTTAAAAAAAGCAAATTTAACTAAAGAAGAAATAGATATCTTTGAGATTAACGAAGCATTTGCCGTTGTCTCTTTAGCTGTTAACAAAATTTTAGGATTAGATGAATCCAAAATAAATATAAATGGCGGAGCAATTGCTTTAGGGCATCCAATTGGAGCAAGCGGGGCACGAATTCTTGTAACGCTTATTTATGAAATGATGCGTAAGAATTTTACATACGGTTTAGCTTCGTTATGTATTGGAGGTGGAGAAGCATCTGCATTAATAATAAAAAAATATAATAAATAAAATGAAAAAAATTGCCGTAATTGGCGCAGGAACTATGGGTAACGGAATTGCGCATGTTTTTGCTCAATTCTGTTTTCCCGTTCAGTTAATAGATTTAAATGAAAGCATTTTAACACATGCTTTCAATACAATATCAAAAAACCTTGATAGACAAGTAAAAAAAGAAATTATTGATATTAATACCAAAAACAATATTTTAAGTAATATTTCTTTAAAATCTAATATTGATAGTATTGATTTCGATACAGATTTAGTTATTGAAGCGATAGTTGAAAAAAAAGACGCTAAAATATTGCTTTTTAATAAATTAGATAGCTTGATTAACAAGGATTCTATATTTGCCACCAATACTTCGGCTATTTCAATTACTGAATTACAAATATCCAATAGACCGGATAAATTTATTGGGATGCATTTCATGAATCCGGTTCCCGTGATGAAACTTGTAGAGTTAATTAAAGGCTATTTAACTTCAGACGAAACTTTTAATAAAATAAATAGCCTTGTGTATCAGTTAAATAAAGAACCTGTATTGGTTAACGACTCTCCGGGCTTTATTTCCAATCGTGTATTAATGCCGATGATAAATGAAGCAATTTTTGCTTTATATGAAAATGTTGCTAGCGTTAAAGACATTGATTCTGTTATGAAATTGGGCATGAATCATCCTATGGGACCGTTGCAATTAGCTGATTTTATTGGATTAGATGTTTGTTTAGACATAATGAATGTTTTATTTAGTGGATTTAACGATCCTAAATATCGTCCTTGTCCTTTATTAAAAAAAATGGTTGCAGCTAATAAGTTAGGGAAAAAATCCGGGGAAGGTTTTTATAAGTATTAAGGAATAAATTGATTAGTTTCAACATTAAAAACATACCGAATATCCGTTTTAAGCTCGAAAAGATTTTTTCGCGTATATCTTTCTCACAAGAATCTTATTTATTGTTTTTAGGAGGTGTAACCGGATTATTAGCAGGGATAGGAGCAATCATATTTCATCATACAATAGAATTAATTAAATATTTATTTTATGATTTTCCTGCACAAATTATTGGTAAAGATTCTTTAATAGATAATTTTTCTTTTTTTTCTATAATAGTATTAATCTTTTTACCAGCATTTGGTGGTTTATTAGTCGGACTATTTGCATATTTTTTTGAAAAAGGAGAAAAAGGCGAAGGAATACCGAATGTTATTGATGCCGTAGCTACTAAATCCGGAATAATAAAAGGAAGTATTGCAATAAAAAAAATAATAGGGACAGCAATTAGTATTGGAAGTGGAGGAGCGGGAGGTAAAGAAGGACCGATTGTACAAATTGGAGCATCGATTGGATCTGCATTTGGTCAATTTTTAAAACTTTCGAGCGACAGACTAAAAATATTACTTGGTTGTGGAGCAGCTGCCGGTTTAGCAGCAGCTTTTAATGCTCCGTTAGGAGGAGCATTATTTGCTATCGAGATAATACTTCGTTCGTTTAGGGCTCAAACTTTTAGTCCAATTATTATAGCCTCGGTATTTGCAACTGCTATTTCGAGAAGTTATATTGGCAATGAACCGGCTTTTAAAATACCACCTTATGACTTGACATCAAATGTAGAACTTTTATTTTATATAGTATTAGGAATTTTAAGCGGATTGGTTGCGGTTTATTTTGTAAAAGTATTTTATTATATATCTGATATTTTTGCAAAATTAAAAAAAGTAAGTCCAATTATTAAACCTGCATTAGGCGGTTTAATTGTAGGTATTTTAGGTATTTACTTACCGGGTTTGTATGGTTTTACCTATGTAAATTTTGATGTACCATATTCAACAGATATCTTACTGATATTTTTTGGATTAATGGTATTTAAACCTATTGCAACGGCTGCTACAATAGGCTCCGGAGGAAATGGCGGGACATTTGCACCTAGTCTTGTTACAGGTGCAATGTTAGGTTCGTTGTTCGGCTTTTTTGTAAATTATCTATTTCCAGAATATTCGGCACCTTCAGGAGCTTATGCAATGGTAGGAATGGCAGGTGTAGTAGCAGGAACAACCAATGCTTCGTTAACTGCATTAATTATGACTTTTGAAATGACAAATAATTATAAAATTATTTTGCCATTAATGCTAACAATTATCATATCAACTACTGTTTCAAAATCAATATTAAAGGGTTCATTATATTCAATAAAGTTTGCAAGAGAAGGTAGAGAGATTGATATTTACGGTAGGAAAGTATCAATTTTAAAAAAGATATATATGGCTGATTTAATAAGCAAAGAATTTGAGGTAGTAAATATTCACACACCTTTTCAGATTGTGATTAATAAGATAAAGAGTATTAAATTAAATTCCTTAATAGTAATTGACAATAAAGAAAATATTGTGGGACAAATATTATTTGAAGACATTCGAGAAGCATTACTTAATGAAGAAACTGCAATAATTTCTCAGTTTTTAGTTGCAGAAGATTTTATGACTCGTAATATTACAACAGTGTATCAAAGCACATCAGCGGATAATGCATTAAATTTATTGGAATCAAGCGATTTGGATTATTTACCGGTACTTGATTATCAAAACAATAAATTATTAGGAATAGTTAGCCGAATAGATATTATTAATCATTATCAAAAAGAACTATTGTTAGGACAAAAAGATATTGAGATTTAATTAATAAAGATATAAATTTGTCTTATAATGTATATTATGTAAACTAATCAAAACAAACAAAAATGTTATTTTTCAATAACATTTTTAATTAAAATACCCTATCAGTTTTAAATAAACAAATATTATTATTCCAATAATTACAATCCAAAGTATTGGCGATCTACTTTTTTTTCTTAAAGACTGATTTGAACGAAATTTTAATTTTCTTTTTCTACGTTCAACTTCGTCTTCTTCCGGTTTATAAAATCTTGGTTGATATTCAAAAACTTTATTTTTGGTTTTTTTCATAAACATTTTTAACCTCTTAATAATTAACTTCCAAATAAGGCATTTACATAACTATCTGAATCAAAAGTTTGTAAGTCTGCAATTCCTTCACCAACTCCTATATAACGAACCGGAATATTTTGTTGAGCAGATATTTGGAATAAAACTCCACCTTTAGCTGTTCCGTCAAGTTTTGTAACAATTAATCCGGTAAGCTCGGTATATTTAGCAAACTCTTGAGCTTGAATAAGAGCGTTTTGTCCGGTATTACCATCTACTACTAAAAATATCTCATTAGGTGCATAATCAACAACTTTTGTCATTACTTTTTTAATTTTCTTTAATTCTTCCATTAAATTATGTTTAGTATGTAATCTTCCGGCAGTATCAATAATAACTATATCAGCATTTTGTTTACGTGCTACCGATAGTGTATCAAAGGCTACAGAAGAAGGATCGCTACCTGATGCTCTCATAATAATTTCAACCCCGGCGCGTTTTGCCCATACATCAAGTTGTTCGTTTGCTGCAGCCCTAAAAGTATCTGCTGAACCTATTACGACCTTTAAGCCTGCTTGCTTGTAGTTATGTGCCAATTTTCCAATTGTTGTTGTTTTTCCGGCTCCGTTTACTCCAACAATTAATATTACAAATGGTTTAAACTTATCTGTCAATTCATATTCTGATTTAATATTTTCATTACTTACTAAAACTGCTTTAAGTTCATTTTTAATAATATTTAATAAATTCTCTTTGCTTCTTTCTTTGTCCTTTTTAAATTCTTTTCTGGCATTCTCTATAACTTTTGAAGCAGTTTCATATCCAATATCACAAGTAACCAAAATTTCTTCCAACTCATCTAAAGTCGATTCATCAACCTTAGCTTTTCCTGTGATAGTTTCCGTAACCAACGTAACTAATTTATCTTTTGTTTTAGATAAACCGCTAACTAATTTGTCAAAATTTAAATTTTTAAAGAAACCCATATATCAATAAACTCCGTTTTATCTTGTTATTGCAAATTTTCCTAATTTCACTTCTGTTTCGTTATTGCTGGCATCAATTACTGCAGCACGATAAATATAAATTCCCGAACTAACTTTCTCCCCTTTTAGGTTGGTTAAATTCCAACTTACTCCTCCATTTCCATCTCGTTCACTTATCTCGGCTATTCTATCACCTCTTATATCAAATATTATGATGTCCGTTTTTGCAGGTAGATTAGCAAAATAAACAGTTCCGTCCGATTCGCTTAAACTAAACGGATTTGGAAAAACATACATATCGGATAGATTGTTGGCATTTGTGGATAGTACAATATAACTGCCTGCTCCTGTCAACAACTCTATATTTCCTGTTTCTATTGATGATTTCATATTCTCCAATTTAATTGTATAGGTTATTCCTGTACTTTTTATAGGATATTTAAATTTTACATTAATAGATTTGGTTCCTAAAAAACTGACCGTTTCTATACTATTAAAAGGATTAATTCTATAATTATTTGTAATCAAAAAGCTTGACTTATCTAAATCCAAATTAAAGTTTATTGAAATTTCTTTAGAATTTTCAATTTTATAATCTGTAATATAAAATGTTTCATCGGTTAAATAGGGTGTTACAAAAAAATCTACAGTAAAATCATCTATCGGGCTACCATAATAATCAGTAATTCCCTTTACATGAATAGAATACATCCCTTCATTTAGTGAAGGAACAAAATTTATGAGATAAGACTTTTCCGATAAAACAGAAATTGAGGATGGACGCTTACCGCCATCCATTAAAAAGGATTCTAAATTTAAAACTGCTGTATTTATCTTTCCGTCAAATTCAATTACTAAGCTATTTCCTTTAATTACTGTATGATTAATTAAACGAATTTTATCATGTGTAAATATTTTAATAGCTGATGTTAGATCGGAAAAATGATTATAACCATCTGAACTATATGTCTGCAGTTTATAATAATAATATGTATTATTAACTAAGTTGGAATCAATATAACTATCGCTAAATGTTGAATCATATAATACAACAGCATCTTTAGAAAATCCTCTATAAATATAAGTTTTATTCCCAGAATTAACCCAACTAATATAGGCTTTTGATGAACCAATATTATAATATTTTTTAACTATAGGAGCAGAAGGTTGAAAAGTTTGAATGAATTCATAAAATCGCAATTTTCCTTCATATGGTAACACAAATTCATTTATTCCATTATTATCCAAATCATCTGAAAACGAGGAATAATAAAACTCATTTGCTCTGATATCATTATTTTCGTTGAATAATATCCCTTCATTTATTCCATATTTACAGTCAAAAACAAATGAATAAGGATATGTATTTACCATTAGTTGTTGACGTCCTTCTTCAAAAAGTTTTGAGAATTTCACATTAGCTTTTGGTTTTATTCCTAAAGAAGAAAACTGAAGAGATGGATCAATAAAAATTCTTTCGGTAATAATATTTAACTTATTATTTTTAATATTAAATACTAATAAAAGCTTAAACGGAATATCTTCTGATTCTAACAAAACAGCAATATCATTTTGCCCGTCTCCGTCAAAATCGCCTGCAGAAAGCAAATTTTTTAATCCTAATAATCCGGTCGATACAGTTATTCCGTTTTGTAAATGACCATCATTTTGTATGAAATAACAAACAATATCCCCTTCCGAATCAATCATCCATAATTCTTTTAAATTATTTCCGGCTACTCCAGTTGTAACAACTCCACTAGGTGAACCAAAAGAATTTTTATAAATATTACCATATAAATTTGGAGAAAAATTATAAGCTTTGCTTAACAAAATCGGTTTTAATTCTTCATTAATTCTATATACAGAAATGGTAGTATCATTAGTTAAAGCTAATAATTCATATTTGGAATCGAAATCTATATCATCAATAAGAATAGGTCGGAAAATTGCTGTTGAATCAACAAATTTTAAGGCAAATTTTGATGAATTTATTTCATTTTGTTCATCAATTGTAGCTTTAGGATAAAAATAACTTAACAAATCAATTTTATTATTATTGTTAAAATCACCTATCGATTTTGGAACTTGCCTATTCTTTAAAGAGTCTATCTTTATAAAATCACCGTCTTTAAACTTAAAAATTCTTAAAACTGATGAATTATCAAAGCTATTAGAAAACAGAACTTTGTTAGTTTCGGAAATATCGTATGCCTTTTCCGAAATTCTTCCAAAAGGTAAAGAATAATTTAATTGGTTAATTGGTTTATTAATTATTTGTTTATCTGTTGTAATAATAAAATAATTATTGTTATCATACAAAAAGGTTGAAAAACCCGTTAAGTTTTTAACTTCAAAAAAAACTTCGTAAGTTGTATTTGGTAAGACAGTTTCTAGAGGAATAAACCCATAATGAAGTTGTTTGAAGAACATATTATTTGTCGAAAAACCATCCAAACTAATTACATTAAAACTTAAATCGCCTAATTTTCTATAGTACATAAATCCGTTACATAATTCATCCGTATAAATTCCTCCTAATACTGTAGATGTATTTCCATAATAAGCAGGAGCAATTGTTAATAAATCAATTTTTGCAAGTCTTCTCGAAATATAAAAATTAGCCCTTTCTTCCATAGTAAGTCCATTCTTAAAATAAACTTTTAATTTTAGGCAATAAACAGTGTCGGGCATATCGGTTACAATAAACTTGTATATATCTCTATTAATAAATTGATTTTTTCCGTCTGAAATTAATGTAACCCATTCATTCGGGTTTAATCCGTAACCATAATGCAACTCATACTTATCAAAATAACCTGAAAGTATCGAAGCATTAACATAAAAGTCTGAAAAAGTTGCAAAATCTTGTCTAGGTGAATTAATC
>DAINPX010000078.1:0-10426 GCA_036743235.1 Melioribacteraceae bacterium | reverse complement strand
GATTATTAATAGAAACCGGAATAGACTGTTCTATCATATCTGTCATAATCATAAAACTATCATCCGTTTTAGTTTTATCCATACAAATAAAATGTTTAAGTTTTTTGTACGAACTTAATTTTGTAAAAGACTCAGAATAATTTTCCGAAAAAATTATTGCTTCGCTATCAGATTCATAAATAATGTTAAATATCTCGTTTTCGGTCAAATTTTTATCAATCGGTACAACTACATAATTAAAACAGGCACACGTTAAAAAACTTATTGCCCACTGAACTCTATTTTCGCTAATTAAAGCAATATGAGAGCGTTCTTTCAGTCCAAGTTGGTTAAGAGCATGTCCAAATCTTAAAATATTATCTAACAATTGAGCATAAGTAACCTTAGATATTGGAGTATTATTTAAGTCTTCTAAAGCAAGCTTAGAAGAGTATTTTTGTGTATTATTTAACACCATTTCTTGTATTGTAGCTATTTTGGGTACATCATACAGTTTTAAGTTTTTTCTCTTCATCTTAAGCTCGCTTTAAAATTTTTTTATTTACTTAAATCTTCTAAAATTCCTTTTAATAACAAATAAAATTTCTCAACTGCAGGAATATTTACTTTCTCATCAGGCGAATGAGCACCTTGAATTGTAGGTCCAAAAGATATTAAATCCATACCGGGATATTTTGCACTTAATAAACCGCATTCAAGACCTGCATGTATTGCTTTAATTTCAGGTTCACTTTTAAACATATCTAAATATACTTTTTTTGCGGAATGCAATAAAGGACTATTAATATTTGGTGTCCACCCGGGATATCCGTCACTACCCGATACTTGTGCCCCTGTTAAAGCAAAGACCGAGCGTACAGAAGCTGCAATATATAATTTAGCACTTTCAATAGAACTTCTCTGACTTGTTCCTATCTTTAATTCATCTTCTATCATTTCTACAGTTGCCAAATTTGTAGATGTTTCAACTAAACCTTTTAAATCATTACTCATTGTAATAATTCCGTGAGGTATGGCAAGTATAGTATTTATTATAATATTAGTGAATTTCTTTTTAAATACTCTCTCAACTTTTTCTTTTCTTTTTTCAAAATTAATTACAATACCGTTTTCGGAAGATTGAAATTCCTTAACAATTTCTTTGTAAAATTCTTTAATAATCTCTTTAGCTTTTGGTTCGTTTTCTTTTTCAATTAATATAATGGCTTCAGATTCTCTTGCAATTGCATTACGCTTTGAGCCACCCGATATTTTTGCAAGTTTATATTTTGTCGGTTTTAATTTATCTAAAAGACGTGCTAATAACTTAATTGCATTGGCTCTTCCCAAATGAATATCTAAGCCCGAATGTCCCCCTTTAAGACCTGTAATTACTAAATCATAAGGTTTTAAACTATCGTCGGTTTTTTTTGAGTATTCTATTTTAAATGTACCTGTGCTATCTTGCCCACCGCTACAACCGATATAAAATGTACCGTCTTCTTCACTATCTAAATTTAGTAATATTTTACCTTTAACAAAATTAGGTTTTAGAAAATTTACACCGGTCATTCCGGTTTCTTCATCAATAGTCATTAATAATTCCAATGGACCGTGAATAGATGTTTTATCTAAAGCAATTGCCATTCCTGCAGCAACACCAATTCCATTGTCTGCTCCTAAAGTTGTACCGTTGGCTCTTATCCAATCTCCCTCCTTTTTTAATGTAAGAGGGTCATTTTCAAAGTCATGCTCGGTTCCTTTGTTCTTTTCACATACCATATCAACATGTCCTTGTAAAACGACAATATTTGCATTTTCTTTTCCCTCCGATGCCGGAACTTCAATTACTATGTTGCCTACCTCATCTTTACGATAATTAAATCCATTTTTTGTAGCAAAATTTTCAACAAATTTTATTACTTGTTCTTCTTTTTTAGATGGTCTTGGTACTTGGCTCAATTCATAAAACGCATCCCATAATAGTTCAGGTTGTAATCCGTAAATAACTTCTTTTGACATTATATTATCCTCTTTTTTATAGTTTTAGCTATGGCGTATAGTTAATATATCACCGTCTTTTACAATATAATCTTTCCCTTCCAATCTCCATGTCCCATTTTCTTTACATTTTGCAAATGATTTATGTTCAATAAAATTTTCGTACGATACTACTTCGGCTCTAATAAACTTATTATAAAAATCTGTATGAATTACGCCGGCAGATTGTTGAGCGGTATAATTTTTCTTAATGGTCCATGCTCTACATTCGTCTTCTCCAGCTGTAAAAAAAGATTCTAAACCTAATAATTGATATAAAATTCTTAATATTTTACTTTTTGCGGATTCTTTTATACCGTAATCGGTCATAAAAGTTAAACGGTCGTCATCATCCAAATCCATCAACTCTTCTTCAATTTTTGCAAAAAATGGTAACACTATCAAACCGTATTTTTCCAAATTTAAGCTAATTTTATTTGTTTCTTCTTCAATATTGTTAGATGAGTTCTCGTCAAAGTTAACGGCAACAGCAGCCGGTTTTAATGTTAATAGTTGATACCCGCTAAGTAATTTTTTTTCGGATTCTTCTAAACCAAGTGTCCTTAATGGTAATTCTTTTTCGATATGGGCATAACACTTTTCTATTACAGGTAGTTCTTGCTTTAATCTATCATCTTTCGATTTTTGAATATCCTTTTTTATCTTCTCAAGTCTTTTTTCTAAAAATTCCATATCGGTTAGTAAGAACTCTGTTTCCAAAAAGTTTACGTCACTAATTGGATCAATTTTACTTGTTGGATGAGGAACAGAGTCGTTTTTAAAACTTCTAACTACATAAAAGAGTGCATCGTTATTTTTAACATTATTTAAAAATCCGGATGTAATTCTTAACTTACCTTCATCTGAAGTTCTTAAGCCAGGTATATCATAAACCTCTATTGTAGCATTTACTTGTTTTAACGGGTTAAATATCTCTGTTAATTTATCAAGTCTTGTATCGGGTACTTTAACTACAGCTATATTTGCTTCCTCTTTCTGATTTGCCTCTTCACTTTTAATACCTGCCAAAATATTAAATAATGTTGTTTTGCCTGAGTATTGTAAACCAACTAATCCAATTTGCATATTTATTATCTTTTTTTGTTTATAATTACGATTCTATTTGTGTATGTAACGAAATTTCTTCCAAAACCGATGAAATTTTTAAACATTTTGCTAATTCACCTTCATATACAACTGCTTTTCCGTTAAGATGAACCTTTAATGTTAATGCCGAAGCTTTATCGTATGAACATCCTAATGCTTTTATTAATTGCGTTATAACTTCATCAAAAGTATGCCAATCATCATTAAATAGTACAACTCTATAAGATAATTTTGAAGTTACTTCTTCCGAAACATCAGATGAAATATTTTCTCTTATATCTTGATTAAATATCATGCTTAATCATCCGAAAAAAAAATTATAAATTGAAATATAAAAAAAAAAATGTTTAAATTTAGTAGTTTGATTATATTTTTTTATTTGATTATTAACTTAGTATATAAAACGGAGGACTAATGAAAATAGTTGTTTGTGTAAGCCACGTGCCCGATACCGCTTCAAAAATAAATATTGCCGGAGATGGTAAAAGCTACGATAAAAACGGACTTACATTTGTATTAAACCCATATGACGAATTTGCTATTGAAGAAGCATTAAAAACTAAAGAGAAATTTGGAGGCGAAGTTATTTTACTTAGCCTTGGCGATAGCTTGTTTACAGAGTCCTTGCGAAAAGGTCTTGCTATGGGAGCAGATAGTGCTATCTTATTAAAGAGTAATATATATCAGGATTCGCTTTCAGTTGCAAAAGCCCTTGCCAATGAAATAAAAAATATCGGTGCAGAAATAGTATTTGTAGGTAAGCAGTCGGTTGATTTTGATAACCAAGTAATGGGACAAATGTTAGCAGAATTATTAAGTTACAATTCTGTTACTGTGGCAGTTTCCTTAACTATTGAAGGAAATAAAATTATTTCGGAACGAGAAATTGAAGGTGGCAAAGAAGTTGTTGAAACTTCTTTACCGGTTGTTATCTCTGCTCAAAAAGGTTTAAACGAACCTCGCTATCCTAATCTTAAAGGAATTATGGCTGCAAAGAAAAAAACTATCGAAGAAAAAGATGCTGTCGTTTTCGATAATTATTCCGAGTTTTTGGGATTGGTAAGACCAACATCAAAATCAGCAGGTAAATTAGTTGATTCCCCTGCTGAATTAGTTCGTTTATTAAGAGAAGAAGCTAAGGTTATATAGGAGAAATCATATGTCAAATAAATTTTTAGTAATATTAGAACAAAGAAACGGTTATATTAAAAAGTCATCTCTTGAAGCTGCTTCGGTATCTGTTAAAATTGCAAATCAATTAAACGCCGGTGTTCAAGCTATTGTTTTAGGTGATAAAGTTGAAAATTTTGATTTAATTCCTTTAACCGGAATATCAGAAGTTACTTTTTATTACAATAAAGAGCTTTCTGAATATTCTTCATCTGCTTATACTTCGTTAATTACCAAACATATAACAGATAATAATTTTAGTGAAATATTTATTTCAAATACAGCTCTTGGAAAAGATTTAGCCCCAAGATTGGCAGCAAAATTAGACTGTGGTTTAGTTATGGATTGTACTACTTTAGAAATAGTTGATAATACAATTATTGCAACTCGCCCTATTTTTGCAGGTAAAATGTTAATGAAACAAAAATTAACATCTGCGGTTAAAGTATATAACTTAAGACCTAACGCATTTGGAATTATTGAAAAAGAACCGTCAGTTGTTAATATCGACAAAGTTGAAGTAGCTGATGTTTGTTTAAGTACAAAAACTGTTGAAGTAAAAAAGAATGAAGGGAAATTAGATGTTGCCGAAGCCGATATAATAGTATCCGGCGGACGTGGAATGAAAGGACCCGAGAATTTTAACCTAATCGAGAATTTAGCAAACGAACTTAATGCAGCTGTTGGTGCAAGCCGTGCTGTTGTTGATGCCGGTTGGAGACCTCATGCAGAACAAGTTGGACAAACAGGAAAGACAGTTTCTCCTAATTTATATATTGCTGTAGGTATTTCCGGAGCAATTCAACACGTTGCTGGTATGCGATCTTCAAAATATATTGTAGCTATAAATAAAGATAAAGATGCCCCCATTTTCCAAATTGCTGATTACGGAATAGTTGCAGATGCATTTGAGGTACTCCCCTCAATTATCGAAGAAGTAAAAAAAATTAAACAATAAAAAGATATTAAATTGGAAAAAATTGAAGTAGAAGTTGTAGGATTATCAGCAAACGCAGGAAGAAACGGCGCGTTTGCTTTAATATTAAAAGAAATAGACGGTTGGAGACGTTTACCTATTTTAATCGGATCTTTTGAAGCTCAAGCAATTGCTTTACCGCTTGAAGGTACAAAACCTCCTCGCCCTCTTCCGCATGACTTAATAAAAAGTTTTTGTGATAACTTAGGAGCTACTGTTGTAGAAGTATTTATTGATGAACTGAAAGATAGCACTTTTTATGCTAAAATTACTTTAGAATATTCATCTTTAACTACCGAAATTGATTCGAGACCATCGGATGCAATTGCTTTAGCCGTTAGAACAGGTGCACCAATTTTTGTAAGCTCGGATGTAATGGATTTAGCCGCTTATAAACCTTCTGACGTTCCTGATTATTTGGAACAAAATAATGAAAACGACGAAGATGAAGGTTCAGATTTTAATTTTGATATCACTGAAAATAAAAAAGATAATCAAAATGAAGAAACTACTAAAGAAAACATCAATATTGCTCATGAATCACAATTGGCACAGTTACAAGATCAATTAAGACAAGCTATTGAAAAGGAAGATTATGAAAGGGCTGCTAAATTAAGAGATGAAATAAATAAAATTAGTAATCCTAACAGTTAGTTAAATATTGCGGCCCCGATTGGACAATCGGGGCATTTGTTTTTGGAACAATAATTTCGAAATATTTCCAACATGCCTTGTGTTAATATAGTTTTTTCAATATACTTATTCATATTCAACGCTTCGGCTACTTCGGATACAATATTATTTTCCGATTTTTGAGAAAAGATATTATACATATGTAATATTTTTTTGCCTAACTCGGGTTGATTAAATACTTCAAAATAGACTAAAAATAATGGGAAAATTACATTTACCATTATTTCATCAGCTCGTTGTGCTCCAACAAAATATTTAATCTCGCTTTTTATCTGTTTTTCAAAAATATAATGTTCTTTCCAGTATCCTTCTGCTTTAATAACAAATAAATTTTTAATTGATCCGATAAGTACATTTAAATTATGTATCTCTTTTATCTTTTTAATAATAACGTTAATTAAATTATGATTAAGAAGTTGATCTAAAAACTTTGCACCGCCTGCAATTCTTATTGTCGGGAAATTTTGCGGACGTAATTTAAAAAAGTGCCATTCAACATCTGTTAAAATAGCCCCTTGATATAAAACTTTTGTTTTTTGCCAGGTTTTAACAATATTTTTAACATATCCCGATAAATTTGCAGTATCTGCCTTTAAGTTGTCGTTAAACAAATTTGCAATATTAAATAATGATGCTTCAGCATTTTCAATAAATGTATTATCGTTTATCTTTTTCATAAACTCGATATTTGCTGCTTTGGCAAGTTCAAGCATAGGAACTTTATTTTTAGAGTACCCTAATGCTTCAAAAATTAATTCATAAAATATTTGCTCCCATATTTGTGTTTTTTCTAATATTTTAGGGTTAATTTGTTTCTCTATCTCTTCGGGACTCATATTAAATTTGGATATTGGTTCATTAATACCCAATGAATCGATGTAAGAAAGCTCTTTTAGCCTTATTAAAATTCTCTCACATTTTTTATTTAACCTTTCTATTCCCATTTTAGATAATACTTCAATTTTTTTATCCTCACTTAAAACATTTATATCTTTTAAACATTTTAAAAAAGCATGATTCCCTTTTATTGGCTCTTTTTCTTTATTAATTAAATCTATTGAACCTTGATTTAAATAATAAGATAAACATAAATTCGGAATTCGCCTGCCATCTCGTGTGTAAACATATTCTTGATTTTGTTTATTATATAAAGATACATGCAATATAACTTTGTTATAATGATTATTTAAATTATGAGCATGATTCACCCAATCAGCGTAGTTTGTATCAATTTCTACATCACCTACAAAAACGAAATTCCCTATCCTAATTCTTGAATTCTTAAAGTCGGGACCACCTGAATTGCTATTAAAAACTCCGATATCAAGAATCTCAACATCATCGCCGGCAATAGTTTTTAACTGACCTAATTCTTTATGATTAATCCAATATTGATACAACAAATCTTCAGAAATATTTTTCGATTCCACCTTAACCTCGCTTAATGAACAAAAATTTATTAATTATTAATAAATTATGTTGAAACATTTAATATTATCGAAAAATACACCCAATGTCAAGTTATCTTGAGGTTTCCATTGCAATTTTATTATAATTCTTTAAGGTTTCGCTTATTATTTTCGGAAATTTTGTACTATTTTCACAATAAATTAGTGCCCTACTAATATTTACTAAATAATTATTATTTTTATTTAACTTAAATAACCTCGTTACTTCTTCAAGACTTCCACCTTGTGCTCCAACACCCGGCAGCAGAACAAACAAATTGTTAAAATTATCACAATTATTTTTAAGTTCTTCTAAATTTGTCGCTCCAAATACAATACCACAGTTATTATGTACATTCCAATTATTAACCGAATTTAATACTTGCTGAAACAAATAATTACCGTTTTCCAGTTTTAATTTTTCAAAATCATTTGAACTTTTATTTGAAGTAAGTACTAATATAAAATTTATCTTATCTTTAAATTTTAAAAATGGCTCAACCGAATCATATCCCATATAAGGATTAAGAGTTACACTATCAAAGTTTAATTTATTAAATATTGCATCTGCATACATTTCACATGTATTTCCGATATCCCCACGCTTTGCATCACCAATAGTTAATATTTTTGAAGGTATATAACTTAATGTTTCTTCCAATATCTCAAATCCTTTTGTACCCATCCTTTCATAGAAAGCAAAATTTAATTTATAGGCTGCAACTTGTTCGTATGTATTTTCAATAATTATTTTATTAAATAATTGTAATGCATTTTTTTCACCCTTTAAATAATCAGGAATTTTATTTTCATCTGTATCCAGTCCAATGCAAATATGTTTATTTTCATCTAAAACTTTTTGTAATTTTTCTCTTGCATCCATATTTATCCCTGCTTTCTATTTCTAAAAATATTTAAGGTTATTGCAATTAAAATAATATTTGCCAAAAACGAACTTCCACCATAACTTAAAAATGGTAATGGCAATCCTACAACCGGAGTAACATTTAAGTTCATCCCCAAATTTATTGCAAAATGAGTAAAAAACATTGCCAAAATACCAACCAACAGAAGACTACTGAATTTATTATCAATATGTGTTGCTAAATCTAAAATATGAATAAACATATACAAGAATAGACCGATTGTAATAATAGAGCCGATAAAACCGAATTCTTCGCCTATTACACAAAAAATAAAATCAGTCCATTGTTCCGGTATAAAATTTAATTGAGTCTGATTTCCTTGCAAATACCCTTTACCAAAAAATCCTCCTGAACCAATAGCAACCTTAGCCTGCATTGAATTATATCCGGCACCTAAAGGATCTGCTTCAGGATTTACAAATGTTAAAATTCTATCTTGTTGATGGGGTCGTAAAAACCTCATTGCAAAATCGATAAAGAAACCGGCAGCTATATTAAAAATTAATACAGATGCACTAATAAATATATTTTTCTTAAAATAAAAAAGTATTGCAACTATTACCAAAATAGTAATAATAAAAAACAATGTTCCGAATAAAGAAGAGAAGGCAGCAAAACCGGGTGCCAATACAACAAAAAGTGTAAATAAATTTATACCGCTCCAAAATATCATTGTAATAGTAATAGTTACAAAAACAATAGATGTACCAAAATCCGGCTCAGCTAAAATTAATAAAATAGGTATTCCGCCTATTGCCAATGCAATTGTTATATCTTTTATATTGTTTAAATCTCTTTGTTGGTCTGTTAACCAATAAGCCAACATCATAATTGTACCAATTTTAGCAAATTCCGATGGTTGAAAACCAAAAAAACCTAAATTTAACCAGCTTTTAGCACCATATACTTGTTTACCCATAACATGTACAGCAATAAGAAATATTATAGATAAGATATATCCGGGTTTTGCTAAAAGTTTTAATATTTGATTAGGAATTGCTACAATTACCAATAGTACCATAAATGATATAATTGCCCAAAACAACTGTTTTTGAAAATTTGACTCGGCTGTTGGATTACTATTTGTAGAGCTATAAATTGCCAATAGTCCAATAATTGTTAGTAATAAAGTCGGAATAAAGACTCGAAAATCCAAAAAATCTTTTAATTTATAACCAATCTTAATTTTACTCATCATTCAGTGGTTTTTCCGGTTCTTCTTTTTTAATTTGTTTTTTATCTTTAATTAAATAAGCTTTCATTACATCTCTAGCTATTGGAGCTGCGTGCGTACCTCCAAATCCAACATTGTGTACAATTACCGCAATTGCAATTTTAGGATTTTCATAAGGAGCAAATCCTATAAACAATGCATGATCTGCTCCGTGAGGATTTTGTGAAGTTCCTGTTTTACCTGCAATAATAAAATCTTTTTCTTTAATATGTGTAGCTGTACCCGCCCCGTTTACTACTAAATACATTCCTTCTCTTATTATATCAAAATACTCTTTTTTTATGTTAACCTTAACTTCTTTTGAAAAAAACGGCTCGAATTTTCTAGTTTTTGTATTTATAAAACCTTTAACAAAATGCGGACTGTAAGTTTTGCCATAATTTGCAAGCAAACAGGCATATTGTGCTAATTGAATTACTGTTGTACTTAATTCTCCTTGACCAATTCCCAAACTCACTAAAAAACCGCTACCCCATTTATTTTTACCCCAAACTTTATCATAATATAATCTACTTGGTACTAAGCCGGCTAGTTCTTCGCCAATATCCACTCCCGTTTTCTCTCCCAAACCGAATTTATGGGCATATTCATTCCACTTATCAATTCCTATTTTAAGTATTAATTGATAATAAAAAGTATTGCATGATTTTTCAATTGAATGTTTAATATCTATTGAACCATGAGCACCATGACATTTAAAGAATCTATTACCATACTGAAACCCTCCCGGACAGCTTGCATGGTATTCCGGTGTAATAATACCTTCTTGTAATGCTAATAACGATTCAAACATCTTAAAAGTAGATCCCGGAGGATTGACCGACATTGTTGCTCTATTCAATAAGGGTTTTCG
>DAINPX010000077.1:0-10442 GCA_036743235.1 Melioribacteraceae bacterium | reverse complement strand
TGCTGCTTAAGTCCTGTTAAATTATTAAAAACCGTACTTTTACCTGTATTTGGATTACCTGCAAGGGCAACTACAAAATCGCTATCTGCCATATCAATACCAAGCTTTTTTAAATTACCGATATTATGAACCGGACAAGTTTCACATTTATTAGTCATTATTATCCCCAATCGGTTTATCTTGGATAAAAATATTTTCAGCTTGTTTATTTCTTAAAGCAACAGTAGTGCCCCTAACAAAATATCCTTTTGGATCACCATTTAAACTCTCCAGCTCGGCACGTATTTTTGTGCCAATCACAATTCCAAAATCCATCAGTCGTCTTCTTTGCATTCCGCGTAAAGCTTGAGAAATTCCGGCAATATATGCCTCCTCTCCATCTTTAAGCATACTTAAAGTTTTGTATTTTTTCTTTTTGACAATTGAATTGTTAACAACAACAGAAATATTTTGAGCTAAAACCGGAGCAAGAATAATTTCTTGTCCGTCAATCAAAAATTTAATTTTAACATTGTCTTTTTCAATAATAGTTAATTGAGAACCGGGGAAAATTCCCAATGCAGTAATTTGAGCAAAAACCTCAATCGGTTCATCTTCAATATGGGTAATTATTCCTGTTTCGCCAATTAGTAAAGTACCCAAAGAGATTCCCTGGTGCTTTGGCATAACTCCTTCAGCCGAAGGAATTGGATCCCCATGCGGATCAAAAAGAGGATTTCCAATTTCTGCTGCTATTTTATTAATTTGCTCAAAGGTCAAATTATGTTCTGCGTGTTCTGCTTCTTGATGCCATTCGTATTCTTTCAATCCGCTTTTTTCCGATAAATATCTCTCAAAAACCCTATGCATTCTTACCATTCTATAGGCTTGGGTTTTTCCTTCCGTTGTTAAATTAAGTTCATCGTCATCGGTATTTACAAGATTAGTTTTTTCTAAGCCCGAAATTACTCCTTTTGCTTTATCTAACGAAATATTAAGATAACTTGCCAAAGTTTGAATTGTAGATTTAAGCCCTCTATAATCCGAATCAAATAAATGTTTTAACGAGTCTTCCAGCAAAACTCTATCGGTATTTTTCTTATACTTCTTCCAAACATTTAACAAACCGTACTTTGGATGGATTATCCATACCCCAAGCGACATAATAAATATTCCGAAAAGAAACAAAATTAATGGTGTCATTATTGATTAAGCTAATTTTGAAAAACAAAATTTAATATAATAAAATTTAAACCATAAAGTTAAATAAATCGTTTCAAAAATAATTAATCGTTTAATAACAAACTAATTTTTTATTCCTAATTAAGAATATGTTTTATGATAAACCATACAAATAAGCGAAATGTAAATTTATTATAACTTTGAACCGATTCCAAAACCTGTTGCAGCTATTCCGTTTGCAGCAAACAAACTTTGGTGAAATTCC
This sequence comes from Melioribacteraceae bacterium, assembly GCA_036743235.1. Classification (GTDB taxonomy): domain Bacteria; phylum Bacteroidota; class Ignavibacteria; order Ignavibacteriales; family Melioribacteraceae; genus JAEXOD01. Next base: position 9,016 of record DAINPX010000077.1, on the reverse strand, counting down.
ATTGGCATACTAACCGGTAAACCGACATAAGGTTTGGTAGCCCCTGCAAACAGTCCTGCATCTTGAATTAGATGAATACCGATACCCATCCAAATTGCCATTATCGTATTACTTTTATTCCGCTGTAAAAAACCACCTACTCTATCCCACAAAAAGTGGTGTTTTTGGGGTAAGCGACTAAAGACTTTTTCCAAAACCCCATAAGCCAAACGTAAAACAAACTCGCCTACAACCCCAACAAGTATTGAATGCGAAAAAATATTTCTATGGGCATCTATACCACCTATTGCGATATCTAAATCGGGCAATCCGCCTTCAAAATCAGTCCCTCCGCCGGCAGCAAAAACAATTGAAGCGGTTAAAATTAAACTTGCAATTATTTCAATTTTTTCTTCATTACTTTTCAAACAAAAATTATAATAAATGTTATTAACTTTGGTGGGAAGTTCTTCAATACCGGATTTAATTTTATCAATATCTTCTTTGGCAGCCTCTTTAACTCCTTTATTTTTGTACCTATCATAAATACCGACCGCCATAAATTTTAACTTATTGGCTACTTCGGCTTTCGATTTAATTGTTGATTTAATAGAGTCTTTGGATGCTTCTGCAAATATTTTTTGATACTCTTCAAGTGTAAAACTTTGCAAAGCAAATTTTAGCTCTTTGTACAACTGTTTTACTAACTGCTCCTCCGCTGCTGTAAAACTCAAACTCCTGCTCATAAAATATTCCTCAACTAATTTTTTCCGCTCCGTAAATAAATAAAGTCAACTTGATAGTTAAATTATACAAAACTTTTCTAAATGTCAAATTAATTCTTTAAAAATAGAACCGAAATTCCTAATACCGTAATAAAAGCACCTAAAATTGAACTTAATGATAGTTTTTCTTTATAATAAAAATAAACAATAGGTAACATAATAACCGGAACGGTTGACATAAGTGTAGAAGCAATACCCACATAAGCATGTTTTACTGCAATAAGACTCATTGTAATTCCAAGATATGGACCTATAAAAGCACCGATTGACGAAAAAACAAAACCTTTTTTATTTTTCTTCAATTTTTCAATCGGATTATTCAATCTATTACTGAAACGAAGAATAGGATAAAAGACAATAAATGCAGCAGCTAAACGGATAAAAGTTGCAAAAAAACCGTTAATTTCACCGTTATTAAATGCAAGTTTGGCAAAAATTAAGCCTCCACCTTGACCTAAAGCGGCAAGAAGTGCAAAAACAATTCCTACAACACTATTTTTATCTCTATTGGTAGCTTCGCTTTTTTGAAGTAACACCAACAAAATACCCGTAAATGTAATTATAATACCTATAACTCCCCAAAAAGAAATATTTTCGCCCAAAAACAAAAAAGCTAAAACCGCTGCAATTATTGGAGAAACCGCCATTAATAGCATACTTATTCTTGCACCTATCATCTCTAATGCTTTGAAAAGAAAGGCATCACCAAAGGCAATACCAATAATTCCGCTTATTATTAAATAATAGTATTGATTTAACGAAATATTAGTGTTAATATCAAGCAACAAAATTGTTATAGCTAAAAAGAATAAGCCGATAACCATTCTTGTAATATTTACTAAAGACGAACCGATTTGTTTGGAAGCCTCCGAAAAAGCAATTGCCGAGCCCGACCAAAGAACTGCAGTAATTAGTGCAGCTATTTCACCTATTAACATTAATCATTCCCTAATTTCAAGTATTTTTTAAGTTCTATATTTACTTCGTTTAAAACAATATCCCAATTATCAAGTTCCGTTTGCCTAAAAATTTTAACTGAAGGATACCAAGCCGTAATATTCCCATCATAACCCCATCTCCAATCCGGACTAAAACATAACAACAAGTATGTTAATTTATTTAACGTTCCCGCTATATGAGCAATTGAAGTATCAACCGTAATAACAATATCCAAATTTGAAATAATATTAATTGTTTCAATAATGTCTTCGTTCCCTTCTACACCGGTTTCAATGTTAAAACTTTCTAAAAGTTCTTTTTCTTTATCGGTAATTTCATGCTGTAAATTTATAACTGTAAGTCTATTAGCTTCAATACTATTAAATAAATGTAACATTTTCTTTAACGAAATATGACGTTTTCTATTATGATAAGGAGTTCGTTTTCCTTTCCAACAAATTCCAATTTTTGAAAGATTATCCTCATTTTTCTTTTTAACCTGAATAGGTTTAATTCTATTAAAAGAATAATTTAACGAAGGTATATTAAAAGCATCCGTTTCAAATAATCTCGGTAAATCTAATAAAGGGATTACATAATCGTAATTAACAATATTTTCGGCAACAGAAACTTTTATGGAATGCCCGCTAAGCGCATCACAAAAAAAGTGATATAAATCTTTACGAATTAACAGAGTAATTTCTATAACTTTTGATAAAGGGATTAAATACCTTCCAAACATAATATTATCCCCTATTCCTTGCTCACCAACAACCAAAACTTTATCATTTTTATTAAACGAAATTTTATTTGGAATTTTATTAATATAAGGGTATAAATTAATATCTTTGTATATTCTTTTATGATAATAATCCCAACCTATCTTAAATTTACCCAGCATCAATAAATTTTCGGCATAACCTAAAAACAGCTCCGATGATTTATTTTCTATTTCCAAGGCTTTAATAAAATTATTTTCGGCTGAAATATAATCTTTTAGTTCATAGTAAATTATTCCGATACTTTGATAAATTCTAAAATCTTTAAAGCCAAAAGACAATAAATTTTTATAAAGAACTAATGCATCGTCTAACTTTCGTAAATTAAAATATGCATTCCCCAAGTTTAAATAGGCATCCAAATATTTATTATTTAATTGAATAGCTTTCAAATACCAATTAATTGCTCTTTCAAACTCTTGGTAATTAGCATAAACATTTCCTAAATGGAAATATAACTCAGGCGTATTAGGATATTTTTGAGATTCTTCAATAAATATATTAGCTGCTTTAACATAGTGCCCTATTTCATTATATAACATACCCAAGTTCATAGAAATAACTAATTCATCTTCGTAATTATCACGCAACTTTAAATAAATTTTTTCGGCTTCGTCATATTTTTTGGTTTTATGAAAAAATAATGCATTTACAAACAGAGTATCTTTATTATATCCATTTTTTTCAATCATAAATGTCAATTCTTTTTCGCATTCTCCAAAATCTTCAAGATCTAACAATAATGATACTAAATTTAAACGCGCCTGCAAGTAAAATTCGTCAAGCTCAATAGCTTTCTTAAAATCTAATATTGCCTCATCATATCTTCCTGCATGCTGTAAAGCAAGACCTCTATTACTTAATACTCTTTTATCAAATGGATTTTGCAATAAGTTTTTTGAATAAATATTAATCACGTCCTCATATTTGCCTTCTTTAAAAAGCTGAATTGTATCACTTTCCGAAAAATCCGTATCCGGTTTAGATAAATTACCATCAGCATATTCTATAATTTTTATTACCTCAAAATACAATTCATCAAAAACCTTATCCCAATTATTATCAATATCTTGTTTTATCAGTTTTACCGAGTTATATAAAGAACTAATTCCGTTATTATCGTTCCATCGCCAATCTAAGTTATTTGGTAATAGTGCTATTGTATTTACTCCAAGGCTACCGGATAAGTGTAAAATTGCAGTATCAACGGTAATCAACAAATCCATTTTTTGCAAATATTGTGCAGTATCGTAAAAATCAGTAATTAAATGTGACAAATCAGTAATATCAAAACCACATTTTTTTATCTCTTCAGTGCCATCCAATTGAAAGCTAAATAATTGAACATTGTTAATTTGACTTATTTTTTCAAAATACTTTAATTCGGTATGCCTAACTCTATTAACCTTTGGTTCAGGGTTTCCTTTCCAAACAACTCCTATTTTAAATTTTGAGTTCTCGATTATAATATCATTAGTTAAATTGTCATCTCTTTTTAGATAACCCATTGAATTTGACGAAAGAATAAGTGATTTGTTTAACACTGCGGGTAAACTTAATAACGAAACATAATAATCGTAATTAATATTTAATTCAAAAATATTGTTTAGATCGTAATACTCATCGGCAAAATTATTGTACTTAAATAGTTTTATTAATTTTTTGTGTGTAAATAAAATAATTTTTGTTCTATCTAATTTAATAAACGGTATAAGTCTTATAAATAATAATGCGTCACCAAAACCTTGTTCTGTATATACAAGTAAAGTTTTTCCCTCTAAATTTTCACCTTTGTACCTTTTTCCGCTTAGTTTATATTTATAATTTTTTTTCAACAATCTGTTTTCGTATTGATTAAAACCTTCCTTATACTTTTTAAGATAAAGAAGCATTAAACTTTTATTCCAACCGTACGAAGCATTTAAGGGTTCAATAATACTTGCTTGTTCATAACATTTTAATGCCTCTTCGGGAAGTTTAATCTTCTCGTATGTTACTCCTAAATTATAGTATGCTTCCGAAAATTTGTCGTTAAGCTCAATTGCCATCTTATAACTTTTTACTGCATTATAAAAATCCTCGAGTTTTAAATAAGTATTACCGAGATTATAGAATATTAAATCGACATTTTTATTACATAACGAGCTTTCTATAAAACAAGATAAAGATTCTTCATAAAGTTCTTGTTCGTATAATACAATTCCCTTATTGTAATGAAATATAAAATTAGAAGGATCTAATTCAATTGCCTTGTCATAATAATATTTGGCTTTATTATAGTCTTTAACTTTTTTATAAGTATGCCCCAAAATACATAGTAACTCGGGATTACTATAATAACCGATAAGATATTCCAGAAAAGCTATTTTGGAATTATAATCTTTCATTTTATCAAAATAATTTAATATCAGTTCAATAGATTCAAAAGTTAAATTATTTTGTTTTAAAATAGAGTATATTTCCCTTGCCTCATTATTATTAGAGTTTTTAAAGGTATCAAAAATTGCCAAAAGCTCTTCTGCATTTTGCATTTTATTTGGTTAAATTTTCCAATTTTTCTTTCAATATGTTAATTTTATTATAAATTTCAGGCTCGCTTTTAAATACATCTACGGCTTCAGACAAAAGGTTATTCAATTCTTTTAATTTATTTAATTTAAATAACAAAGTAATCAAAATATTAATTACATTCGGATCATTTTTATTACTATTATAATATTGATGATAATAAACTACAGCCGTTTCTGCATTTCCTACTTCAAGATATGACTGCCCTAAAAGATAAAAAATTCCGCTTTTATTATCGAATATTAAATTTAATTCTTGCAATATATCTATTCGTAAGTTTATATTTTCATAACTTTTAAGAAACACCAAAGCAGAATCCAAATATTCAAGTTTAAAGAAAGTTTTTAAATTATTTAATAAATTTTTAGGAACGTTAAGATTATTAATAATACTATTGAAAAAACTAAATAAGTTTTGCCAATTTAGTTCTATTTCATCAATTTTTAATTTTAAATAGAAATCGTCAAATAAACTTTTATTTGCCGTTAATGCCGCAATATTAATAATATGTTGTAAAATTGCTTTTTCTTCTACCAATATATCAAAAAAAGCTGTTTTAGATTGCATTAAATCTTTATTATAATTATAAGCAAGCCTACAATACTTTTCGCTCTCTTTAAAGTCCCCCTTATATAAGTATATACTGCTTATAACTACATTTAGCAAAGGTTGTTTGTTATTATGCTTTAAACCTTCTAGGGCAAAAAACAACGCACGGTCTAAATTTTTGGTAATATTTAACTCGTAAGCAGCTAAATATCTATAACAGTGTGATAAATGATTCGGTTCAAGCGTATTATCTTTAACAGCTTCTATAAAATAAGTAATTGCTTTATCAAATCGATTTAATACTACATACGAAACGCCCAAATGGTATGCCTTATAACCGGTTTGTTCTTTTGCATAGTCAATTAATAATATATCTAAATTTCGTTTTGCTTTATAATTAAGTTCTTCATCGGAAATAATATACCCTTCGTGAATTATCTTAATACCGGAATAAATAAAATTATAACCGCATAACTTTAAAGAAGGAGCAATTTGTTCGTGAACTGCCCCAGTAAATTTAATATTCGGATTATTACTAAATAATCTTACATAAGACATTAAATTGGAAGTACTTCCTTTTCCGTCTTTGCTAATAACCCCACAAAACACAGCAGTGTTGTTTTTCGTTTTTATTATTTCAAAAAGTTCGTTTATACTTTCTTTATTTAATCTTTCATCTGCGTCCAAATACAAAATCCATTTACCCATACATTGTTTAAGGGCATAATTACGCGCAGCAGCAAAATCGTTAATCCATTTAAAAAAGAATAATTTAGCATTATATCTTTTGGCAATTTCTAAAGTATTGTCTGTAGATCCAGTGTCAACAATTATTATTTCATTAACAACATTTTCAACGGATTTTAGACATTCTTCAAGGTACTTTTCTTCGTTTTTAACAATCATGCATAACGAAAGCAACGGTTTATTATCAAACATTATTATTCCGCTAACGAATTATGGTCTTCCGATAAACCCAATGCGGTATTTACTTTCTTTAAACCCGCTAATGCATAATTATTGGTGGCATTATTTTTTAATGCCCATTCAAACATAACTTTGGATTCTTCGTCTTTACCTGCCAAATAAAACACTTCTGCCAAGCCGGCACAAGCTTGTGAGGAGTTTGGAGAAAGTTGTAATGCTTTTTCAAAACATGTTTTAGCCTTTTCACCTTCATCCAAAGCCAATAACGAAAATCCCTTAAAATTATTAATTCGTGTAACCGTTTCATAATTTTCTTCACGGCTAAAGTTTTCTTCAACTAATTTTTCGGCTTCATCAAGTAAAGGAATTATTTCTTCATATTTTTTAGAATTAAACGATTTATAGGCTTCATCAATTAAATTGCCTATTTTTTCACTCTTATCTTTTTTTATTTTTGGGGTAAGTGAATTATCGTTTTCGGGTAATCCTAATATCTTATTTGTTTTTTTTAAGCCGGCAATTGCAAACGAATTACGAGGTTCGTATTTCAGTGCATATTCAAACATGGTTTTTGCTTCGCCATCTTTCCCTTCCAAATACAATATTTCTCCTAAACCCGCAGAAGCTTGCGAAGATGAAGGGTTTGACTCTAATGCAAATTCAAAACACTCTTTAGCTTTCTTATTTTCGCCTAAACTTAAATAATTAAATCCTTTAAAATTGGTTAAACTTACTAACTGTTGCCTTGCCTTTATTTCATCAACGGCGCCAATAAGTAGTTTTATTGCTCTTTCTATTAAGTCTATTGCTTTAGTAAATTCTTTTTTATCAAAACAAGAATAAGCATCTGTAACTAATTTTACAAATTCATCGTTAATTTCTTCAGGAATCCCCAAGTTTAACGAACTGTGATCTAAAGGATAATTAAATAATTTATTAACTTTTGCAAGACCTTGAACTGCAAATAAATTATCGGGGTTATTTTTAACCGCCCATTCAAACATTGTTTTTGCTTCTTTATCTTGCTCGATTAAATAAAAATACTCACCTAATCCGGCACATGCTTGCGAACTACCCGGATTTAGCCTTAACGAAAATTCAAAAGTACTTTTAGCTTCCTCCAAGCGTGATAGAGCCAAATAATTAAAACCTTTAAAATTTAAAATACTACTTAAAGATTCATTCTTTTTTTCTTCAGTAGATGCTTTAACCAATTTTTCGGCATATGTTAACTGCTCAATACACTCTTCGTGCTTTTTATCCGTAAAATAGTTAAATGCTTTCTCTAAATATTCGTTAACTTCTTCAGAAATTTTTTTATCGGTTAAAAACACATAAAAACTATGGATGGGGCTAAATCCTAATTTTTCGTTTACTTCTGCCAACCCCATTGTTGAAAAACTATCATCGGGATTAATTTTTAGAGCAAACTCGTACATTGCTTTTGCTTCTTTAAACATGTTTTTACCAATATACATTTTTGCCAAACCGTTATAGGCAGCAACCGATTTGGGATTTACTTTTATCACTTCTTCAAATTCAATTTTGCAATTATCGTAATCTTCAGTAGCTAAATAAATATTCCCCTTTAGCATCTTTGTGTCTTCTATAAACGATTTTTCTAATTTAATAACTTCGTTTAACGCTTCATTAAAGTTATTATCCAAAAACAAATCGTATGAATTATCAAATAAAACGTTAAAATTTCTCCTTTCTTTAATTGGCTCATCGGTATCATCAATTAACAGGGAATTATGATCGGCTTCTAAACCCAGTCTATTATTAACCAGTGCCAAATAAGATGAAGCATTTTTATCTTCCGGATTAATATTGCATGCCCATTCAAACATAATTTTAGCTTCTTTAAACATTTCGGCACTGAAATACACTTTTCCAATACCCATGCAAGCTTCAATTGATTGCGTATTATTTTGTAATACTTGTTCAAATGTATCTTGTGCTTTCTCTAAATCACCGATACTGTAAAATAATCCACCCTTAAAAATTAACAAGTCTTCTAAATTTAACCCATCATTATCCGTTGAGACAAACACTTTTTCTGCTTTTTCTAATTTTTCTAATGCATTTTCATAATTTTGTAACTTGTAATAATTATGAGCCTCTTTAAACAATTGTTCAAATTGAGACATTTTTCCTCCGGAATTTATATATTTTTATTAATTTCCAACTTAGCTTTTATTGATTCTTTTAATGATTTTATTTCTTCTATGCTTATATTTTCGATTTTATTAACTTTATTTGAATTAAGGTAATTAATTAAATTTTGCAAGTTAAATATAGCTAAATTTAATTCATTTTGTTTAATATCAATTAATGCTTTATTTAAATATTCAACACCTTTATCTTTATGTATCGGATAAAATAACTCGCGAGATTTTACGCCTGATTTATTCTCCCAAATATCCGCAGGTTTGGCACCCCACTTATCAATAAATTTATCTTCATTTATTTCTAATAATTTCTTATATT
>DAINPX010000076.1:0-10485 GCA_036743235.1 Melioribacteraceae bacterium | reverse complement strand
TAAGTTCCTTTAGAAACATCAAAACCTGTAGGTTTAAGTTTTGGATAGTTAAGATTATTTAAGATGATTAAAGGAATTTCTGCAGTATCGCTGCCGTTTGCACCTGTTATAAAAATTTTGCCTGTTCCTGGAGTTGTGGCTGTAAACTTTAAATTGTTGTTATTTAAGTTTATATTTCCTAAATTAAAAGGATTAACCCAAGCATTATAAGGCTGAACGCCATTTGATATTGTAATGGTTGCACTTTCATTAACATATAATTGCAAACTATTAGGCGATACGGTAATAGGTAAAATAACAGGAGAATCTAAAATTGAATTAATGCCGGCATTATAATGACCAAAAAATTTCCTATTATCGTTTGTAACACAAACAGCTGTCATATCTGTACTTAACAAAGGCGAATTGCCTAAATTATAAGTGATAATATTATTTCCGTTAACTTTTTTTATACCAAAACCTGAACCGGCACTTGCTATCCAAATAATTCCGTTTCTGTCTTTTACCATCGCTTTTGTATATCCTGCAAAATTCATTGGCAAAAAAGTATTATTATCACTAAACTGGTAAATATCATTACCGTCACTTAAGTAACCGATATCATTATTATCAAAAACAACACTGTAAAATAGTCCTTTTTTTATTCCTTTTTTATTAATTCCGTTATAAAAATATAAGCTATCATAAGTGGTATAAAATAATGTACCGTCTTGTTTTTCTGCAATACTTTGAACCCATCCGCTTCCAATTTTTAACCAATTATTATCTGATATCCTTTTATAAAATCCATTTCCGCTTCCGGCATAAATATTGCCGTCTTTTGCTTTATGAAATACTTTTATGTCCATTGCACCAATAATTTCAAAACCACCATAATAATTAATAGATTGAGTTGAAAAATTATATACCCAAAGTCCTCCTAAAGTGGCTGAAGATTTTACTCCAATATACATTTGACCATTAATTACGTTTAATGCAGTAATTTCGTAAAAATTACCGGAAGTTGTAGGAAGTGATGAATTGCCCGGAAAATTTATAAAATTTGTTCCGTTATAACCCTGTATTCCTTTGGTCTTGGTACCAATCCAAACTATACCGCTTTCATCCGAAGTTAAACATCTAATCTGATTATCGGTTAAACCGTTAGCAGTTGTTAAATTTTGCCAAGTTTGAGCAAAATTTACTGAAAAAATAATAAAAACAATAAATAATGTGAAAAAATATTTCATGTTACCCTAAAATAGTTAATTGATATTACAAAAATAATTACTAAAAAATTAAGAAAAAAAGGTTTGGAAATAGGAGGGAAAACTCTTAAAAAAGAGTTTGAATATTTATGCAGTTAAATGAAATATTGTCAATTATATTCCAAATAATAAAGTTACTAGTTTATAAAAAAAATAAACAATACCCATAAAGGATATTGTTTATTTTATATAATGATGTGTATTTTATTTTAACAATAACATTTTGTTTGTCTTTGCATAAGTTTCATTGCTTAATATTGATGTAGCTTTCATACTACAAAAGTAAATACCTGTAGGTAATTCTGATGCATTAAATAATAATGAGTGAACTCCTGAACTTTGAACACCTTCAAAAAGAGTTGATATTAATTGTCCTAACGAGTTATATACAACAATAGAAATATTACTTTCTTCTTTAAGAGAATACTGAATATTAGTTGAAGGATTGAACGGATTAGGGAAATTTTGAGATAGGTTATAGCTATGTAAATATGAGCTTCCGGATTCCACACCTACTACTTCACTAACTTTTATAGTTGCAATGGCACTATCTAATCCTGTACTGCTTGTAATAAATATACGTCCTTCACCTGATTTATTAGCTGTAAAGATTCCTGAGGTTCCGGTAACAGATAATGTACCCAAATCACTTGGTTCTAATTTCCAAACATAGGGTGCAAAACCCTTAGTTGCTGTAAAATTTGCTGTTTCACCTACAAATATTTCGGTGGAAGCAGGGGATACTTGTACACTTATGCCCGGGTAAGACGGAGCATATCTTAATGCTCTTACAATTTCTCCGCCTTTGTTATATGACCATACAACCGAGCCGGTTTGTGAAACTTCAAACATCTTGCCTGATGTTGATTGAACAATTAAAGTATTGCCGTTAGGTAATCGTTGGCATCCACCTAAATGATGAGAATAAAATCCCGAGGCTGAGTAAGTCCATTCCGGAGAAATAGGAAGATATTGACCCGAAGTATAATTATAACTACCGTCTTCATTTCTTGGCGGTTTAATTTCAACTATCATAGACGCATTAGTTCCTTCTCTATTATTAAAAGCTAATATGTTATCTCCTCCCGGGTAATTTTCGGGTATCCAGATAGAGGAGTGTACAACATTAAACACTTGTGTACCAGATGCTCTATAATTGGAAGGACAACCCCACCTATATAAAAAATCTCCACCCTTTCCATATCTTCCACCGGAGTGAGATGCTGCTTCTTGGGTTGTTGTACTATGGTCAATAACATAAAATTCATCCAAATTGTGAGAAGAAAATACTATCTGATCTAAGTCAGCATTGTAACTTATTCCGTTTACATGCATCCAATCTCCTTGCATTGTACTTCCAACATTAATGTCAAGTAATTCCGGATGATTTGCAACGACTCCGTAATTTGCTTTTGTAACGTCATAATCTTGAATTAAATGATCCCAAGCATGCCATTCCCAAACAATTGTACCGGTTGTTGAGCCTGTTGGTTTAACTTCAATTATATGGTCGGGCCATATGGAAATACTTCGTTTTAAACCTGCAGCAACTGCTTGTGCTGCTGTTTTAACTTCCCACGCAATTATTAGAACATTACCGTTCGGCATTGGTTCAATATCATGATGTGAGCGAAATGTTGAAGAACTGTATGTATATTGCCAAATTAAATTCCCGTTCCAGTCATATTTTTGTACAATACCGGTGGCTCCTCCACCGTTTAATTGTGAATTAGAAGAGTTTCCGGAACGCAAAACGCTTCCGTCTTCAAGTAAATAAGCTGAGTAACCTCCGGAAACTGAGTGCGTCCATGTTTTTACTGTTAGGTTATTCATATCTATTAGATATGTATATCTGGAGTTATTTGGGCTGTATAAAGTATAACCGGTAAAAGCTTGTCCAAAAATTTGAATATTTGCAAAAATAAATAATAAAACCAAAATATTTTTATTATTACTCATTAATAATTCCCCTAAAATTATTTTATTAAAGACATTTTTTTTATTAAATTTATGTTTCCTGAAGTAAGTCTATAAAAATAAACTCCACTGCTTAGGTTAAAAAAATTTGCATTAAAATTTACTGAATACGAACCTTGCGAAATGTAATCGGAAATTAATGTGCAAATTACATTACCCAAAATATCATAAACTTTTAATTCCGTATAAGCAGATATAGGAATAGTAAAATTAATTATTGTTGAAGGATTAAATGGATTAGGGTAATTCTGTTCAAGTGCAAAATCCTTTATAGTTACATCATCCGAATATTTGATTTCAGAAACACCTCCGTTTATTGTTTTTAATATAGCACCATCGGAACCTACTGCAAAACCTATTTGCGAATTAATAAAGTAAAGGCTATTAATTCTTTTATCTGTAATTTTATTAAGCTTTTCCCATGTATTGCCGCTATCTGTTGTTTTAATAATAAGACCATTAAAACCCGCAGCGTAACCAATATTTGAAGTAGGGAAGAAAATAGAATATAAATTATCTGGATATGTTTCAGAATAACTAACCCAAGTTTCACCTCCGTCTGTAGATTTTAGTATTTTGCTACCCGTTCCATTATTATATCCCCCAATTGCATATCCAATATTATACTCAGTTATAAATATATCTGATAACATCAATTCAGGTTCAGTAAATTTATTAATCCAAGTATTTCCACCATCGGTAGTTTTTAATATCACTCCGCTTCCACCGTAACTGTCTCCTCCACAAATAAAGCCGGTATTTTCAGATACAAAAATAATTTTATTCAATTGGCTATTTGTTCCGCTAACCAAATTAATCCAACTGTTTCCTGCATCTGTTGTTTTTATTAAAGTACCGTAATAACCACAAGCAAACCCGTTATTATTATAAAAAGTTATATCCATTAACCAGTTAAAAACTCCTGAGTTAAGCGAAATCCAGTTATTTCCCATATCTGTCGTTTTTATTATTGTTCCTGCATCTCCAACAACATAAGCAGTATTATTATCTGTAAATTCAATTGATTCTAATAATGTAGTTGAAATAGTAGATAATTCCCAACTATTTCCGGAATTTGTAGTTTTTAATATTGTGCCAAAATCACCTACAACAAGACCAATATTTTCATCTAAAAATTTAATTTTAGATAGCCAATTTGTTGTACCTAACGAAATTTTATTTACAGTACCGGAAAGTTGGTAAAATAGAATTATACCTGTTTCACCTACAATAATAAAATTATTGTTTATTGTAACCATACTAAATAATTCTTTATCAATTTGTGTGAACACGGAAACCCAGCTTTCACCAGCATTTGTTGTTTTAAGTAATGTTCCGTTACCACCAATTAATATGCCGTCATCTAAGTTATTAAATATAACTTTATTTAAATTATTAAACTCATTTGTCGAAACATTAATCCAACTTTCACCGGAATCCGTTGTTTTTAATAATGTGCCGGACAAACCACAAATAAAACCGAGTTGGGAATTAATAAAATAAACGGATTTTAGGGAATTAAAATTGTTAGTTGGTTTTACATTCCAGGAAATTCCTCCATCAGTACTTTTAAGAATAGTGCCCAACGTACCAACACAAATTATACTGTTTTCAACAAATGTAATATCATAAAAAGCCAAATAGTTTGGGTTATCCAAAATTTTTATCCAATTAATTCCGCCATCCGAAGTTTTGTAAATTAAACCGGTAAGTGAATTATTATCTTCACCAATAATATAACCTTCATTTGCACTGTTAAAAGAAATTGAAATAATATTAAAATCCGGATTATTATAAACAATATTTGACCAAGAAAAACCTTTATCGTTAGATTTAAATACTTCTCCTTTACTTGTACATAAATATCCGATTTGCTCGTTAAAAATTACTTTATTTATATTGCCAACAGTATTTATTGTTAATACATTCCAAGTTATACCTCCGTCCTCGGATCTTAATAATGTACCTGAATTGCCAACAGCAAATATATTTCCGTCAAAATAAACAATATCCTTTAAAGTATTTCCTTGCGGAGTTGGATTTAACCAATTCCATTCTTGAGCAAATAAAGTGCTACTAAAAATAAAAAAAGAATAAATGAACAAACTTTTTACTAAATGCATATTAAACCCCATATTATTTAATTAACATCATACTTTTTGTTATTGATATATTATTATACGATAATCGATAAATGTACGTGCCTGATGAAAAGTTAGATGCATCAAATTGTACCGTGTAATTTCCGGCATTTAAATTATCATTTAATAAATCAACAATTTCTTGACCTAAAATATTGTATATTTTTAACTTTACATTACCTGAATGTGGTATTGAAAAACTGATATTAGTAATAGGATTAAAAGGGTTTGGATAGTTCTGATTTAAATTAAAATCATATGAAACAATTTCAGCTTTTTGAACAGATACCGGAATATCGTTATTTGCATTAAATGTTGGCAAACCAATTGAAAAAGCACCGGAACCGTTTGGATGACGTGCCATTGATAAATTAGTTGTTTGTGATTCAAAACTTAAACTATCTATAATAGAATTATCTTTGTTGCTTAATATTATTTTTTCACCTGAAGCCGATAATTTAAAATTAGCATGTACCCCTTCTTGTGTTAAGTTTTCATCCGCCCAAATAATTAAATACGATTTTGGTTCAATGGTTGTTCCTTCGGGAAAAGTCCATTTAGTGGGGGATGTAAAACTATCTGATAAATATAAACCGCTTAAATCAATTGTATTATCCGTATTATTAAATATTTCAATCCAATCATCTGTCTCATTTGCAGGATCCAAAATTGTATCATTATCAGCCATAAATTCGTTAATTACAATATCATGATAATTAATTGCGGAATTGCATGAAATTCCTAAATTGGTTAATTGTTGGTTTATGCTATTTTTTCTTAAATTGATAAAAGATTTTAAACCGGGTATTTTATTCGTGCCGCCTACACTTGTAACTGATAAATCGGAATTTATATTTTGTTCAAATTGTGCGTTTGTATATTGTTTTCTTAAATCTCCATATACATAGGGTCTTATTATATTAGCAATTGCGTCTATTTTTGTATATAGATTTGAAATATTAAAATAGTTTTTATTTAGGCTGCATAATGCTTCAAGGTATTCTTGTTTTAAAATCGGGTTAGAAAATATTTTAGCCGTTAAGGGGCGGTTGGATGAATTTATAATATATAATAAATTTAAATTTTCGTAATTTGAAACACCACTATTAAACAATCCAAATCCTAAACCAACATCCCATTTTATCCATTCCATTTTTAAGGTATTAGGATTGAAATAAAAATAGAAATTTCGTCCGCTACCATTATACGAATCTAAATTGGAAAAAATAATATCTGTGGCTATTGAATTATAAAGAGCCTGTAAATTTATTTTGTTCTTATATGCG
Source organism: Melioribacteraceae bacterium (assembly GCA_036743235.1). Classification (GTDB taxonomy): domain Bacteria; phylum Bacteroidota; class Ignavibacteria; order Ignavibacteriales; family Melioribacteraceae; genus JAEXOD01. The sequence goes on along the minus strand of DAINPX010000076.1, from coordinate 3,834 downwards.
TTATTTAAAGTATTGCTATTATTTATTGAATCGATTATTGTTACAAGCTGTTCCCATGCTGTAGTCGATCCGTCTGTTTTTAACTCATATAGCGTATAATAAGAATCAGCAACAGCAGTGTACCATTTAAAATCCGAAACAAGAGATGTATTTTCAAATCCGTCTATTGCTTTAAATAAATCACCGCTACTATTTCCGTATCTTGTTGATAAAAATTTTTTATCGATATTTTCAATAAGAGAATAAAAAGCAAAAAGAGTGTCGTTTAAATATACGGATGCATAATTAGCCCTTGGTGCAACAATGCCGGCTTCTTTACAAAAATCTAAAATTAATTTTTCTCTCATAAAGGTCGGATCGCCATAAACATTATTTAGATGTACACTTTTCATTCCGTCCCAGCGTTGAGAAGAAGAATACTCGTCAAAGGCAATTTTAAGCGATTTTTTATTGTTTGGGTGGTTAAACGAGGAATTTCCTTTAAATCTTATACCACAATTTGGGTAAGTTACTCCGTCAATTGTAACATCTGCAGGAATGTATTGCTCAGTTCCAAGGTTATAATAATAAGTTAAAGTATCCCAGTAATTTGGTTGAGAAAAGTTTATTTTTATTGTGTAAATAGTATTACCCGAAAAAACGTTATCTCCCGGGTTTTGGGCATATACAAAACTATAAATTAATATTAGAGGAATAATTCCAAAAAGTCTTTTCATTTTTATCATCCTAGTTTATTGGCAAAATTTTGGACAATAAACCAGAATGATAGGTTTAAATAAATTTATATTTTTTTTATGTTAAAAGTGATATAAATCACTTTTATAAGCTATTTAATAAATTTTCAACTTCTTTTATAAATACAATTTCAACTTGACCATACGATTTTTTAGCATTTTCAATTATTTTGTAATAATTGTTTTTGGTATTATTATTAAGTTTTTGGTTATTTAATTTATTATTTAATAATTCGATTGAAATTATACAGAGTTTTTCAATGTTATTAACTAACGGTAGCACTTCTATTAGGATAGGAGAATTTTTTGATAAGTTGATAAATTGTTCCTTATTTGCCCTATATTTTTCTAATAGGTCAATAATTGAAGTCTTTAATTGTTCTGTAGGGTTTGTAGTAAATTGCCTTAAAATCTTTTTTAATTCTCTGCCTTGTTTTACATCCGGAATTGCAACATCAACAACTCTGGTATAAGGGGAGTATGATGTGTATTTTACTCCTTTAGAATGTCTGCTATATTCTTTTAACGGTTCAATTACTTCTAATAAGGTTTTTAAAGGCATGGTATTATTATAGTTACATAATCTTCTAATCATCATATCTATATTTTTTATATGTGCCGAACCTACGCATTCTAACAAGTTACTGATAATATCCAACCTTTTGTACATGTCTTCAACATCATTAACTTCGGATTTAGACCAAAAGCGTTCTGCTATTGCAGCAGTACGAGGCCAAATTCTGCTATCAATATTTTCATAAGTAACAAGTTCAGACCACATTGTGGCTTCACCACCAAGTATTTTTGCTTTAGATTCTGCAGACATAATAATTGAATCAGGAAGAGGATCATTTAGATAATGATAATCAGTCGGTTGAATTAGATCGATATAAAATCCGTTAGAGAGTATTCCGTAATAACCTTTATTTGCTGCTTCAATTAAAGATTTATGACCGCGCCAAGATTGAATAACAATATTATTTGGAATTTCCGGTTGAAAAATTTCATCCCATCCAATCATTTTTTTATTATAATTCTCTAAAATTTTCAATATCCTTAAGTTAAAATAATTATGAAGTGCTTGAATATCCTTCATATTATTCTTTTTCATAAAATTAGTAATTTGAGGATTATTTAACCAATGTTTATCTGTACCTTCATCTCCACCGATATGAAAGTATTCATCGTTAAAAATGGAGCACATCTCACCAAAAAACTTATCAAAAAATTCATAAGTTTCTTCAATAGCCGGATTAAATACTGGGTCAAAAACGCCCCATTCGGTTTCCAATTCATAATCATCTTGTTTTGAAGCCAATTCAGGAAAAGCGGTAAACCATGCAGTAGTATGCCATGGAATGTCAAATTCCGGAATTACTCTAATTCCTTTATCATTGGCATATTTAATAATTTCTTTTAACTGCTCTTGTGTAAAAAATAAACCGTTAGAACATTTTTCTTGTATTTGTGGAAATATCTTACTTTCTACTCTTACACTTTGGTTATCACTTAAGTGTAAATGTAAAACATTCATTTTAACCAATGCCATTGCGTTAATATTTCTTTTAATCACATCAATAGGCATAAAATGTCTTGAAACATCAATCATCATACCACGCCATTTAAAACGAGGGGAGTCATTAATTTCTACTGTGGAAAAATAATAATTAGTCGAATCGTTCTGAATAAGTTGATACAACGTTTCTAAGGCTCGCATTGAGCCAATATCGGTTTTGGAATCAATTACTATTTTGTTCGGTTCAATATTTATAGAATAACTTTCGTCAATTCCAAGTTTAACATTTTCGTTAGTTCCAAAATTAATTATGATGTTACTAGTTGAATTATTGTTTAAATTAACTACCTTTTTCTCTAAAAATAAACCGGTTTTGTTACTTATTCTTCTTAAAACATCTTCAGTATATCTTATTAATTTATTAGATGGAATACCACTGATGGTTGCTTTAAGCTCTGTATTAATAATAAATTTTTCATTTCCTGTTTTTATTTCATTCGGCTTTGGTAATAATATATTAGATTGCGAGTAAAAATAATTTGTTAATCCAAAAAATATTATTATTATAAAAATTGAATTTTTTGACATCATAATTTTCTCTTTTATTTTTGAATAATTAATTAATAAATTAGCAAAAAAAATAGATTTATGAAAGAAAATATATTATATCTTGGTACTTGTAGTTGGAAATATGATGATTGGTTAGGGCTAGTATATTCTAAAAAGGGTTTAAATAATTACTTAAAAGAATATGCAACAATATATAACAGCGTTGAAATAGATCAATGGTTCTACTCCTTATTTCCTAATTCTGTAGTTTTACCTAAAAAAGAAGTTGTAAGAGAATATTCAGAATCTGTAAGCAATAGCTTTAAATTTACAATTAAGATGCCTAATGCTTTAACCTTAACACACTACCCGAATAAAAGTAAAGATAACCTTAATATTAACCCTTATTTCTTAAATTATGATATAGTTAGCAAATTTATAGAGATATTAGAACCCTTACATAAAAAAATCGGAGTACTAATATTTCAATTTGAGTATTTGAACAAACATAAGATGGAAAATCAAAATAAATTTATGGATTTAATTTATTCTTTTATTGAAAAATTACCAATTGATTTTAATTTTGGTATCGAGATAAGAAATCCTAATTATATAAACGAAAAATATTTTGATTTTATTAATATGACCAATTTATGGCACATTTTAACACAGGGTTATTATATGCCGAATATTTACGATACGTTTATTAAATTTCAAAATTACTTTACTAAGCCAACTGTTTTTAGATTACTTGGGGATGATAGAAAAGGAATTGAAGAACTTACACAGAACAGATGGAATAAAATAGTTATTAATAGAGATAAAGAAATTGAACAAGTTATTAAAATAATAAAATTATTAAAAAGTAAACAATTAGATTGTTATATTAACGTTAATAATCATTTTGAAGGATGTTCACCACTTTCGATTGAAAAAATTAAAAAATTTCTCATCTAAATAAAATAATATATAAATAAAAAGCCCCCTTTTAATAAAACAAAAGAGGGCAAAGAAACTATTTTTTTTTGAAAAATA
>DAINPX010000075.1:7208-10533 GCA_036743235.1 Melioribacteraceae bacterium | reverse complement strand
AATAGCCGTTGATAAAGGATTATTACCACGATTAGTTAAAATTACTTCTTTTCCGTTTATATACCCTTTTGCAAAACTTGAACTCGGTTCATATACAAAAGCAATGTGATACCAATTATTTGCTTCAAAAATATTGGTTGGTGTATCAAGATATACACTATTTGTAGGAATAAAACGTAATCCATAATTTCCACTACCACCACCTGTATGTATTTCTAATTCTTCAACACCTTTACCCATAACAAAATTTACATCTGCTCCATTTGACCCTTTCCAAAAAATCCAGGCTTCCAAAGTAACTTTTGTCATGTTAAATATTGAATTATAATTAATTTAAACATAATCATTAACTCCATTAAACTTTAATGCATAACCACCTATTTGCGCATTAGTAATTACACTTAGCAAAAATAATCCTATAAACGGTAGTATTTTTTTCATTCTTTTCCTCACAAAAAATGTAAAATAATATATAATTATCGTATTTAATTTATAATAGTTTATATTTAAATTTAAATAGCTAATTAAAATTGTGCAAGTTATTTTTTTAACATCAGATAATAGACTTACGTTTAAGTGTTAAGTGTTGAATGCTATAAAAATAGTTTTAACAACTGTGTTTTTTACAATTATACTTTGCTGATTTTAGATTATTTAGAACCAGGAAATGCAGGAAAAAAATACTAATAGTGTTGAAGGTTAAATGTTTAGTGTTAAATATTTTATTGTTTAAGAGAATATTTATTAATAAAACAGATAATTGAAATTTAATTTTTTAAGACTTGGAGAGTCGATATAATTGTCTGCGGAACTAAAAGATATTAGATTTAAGACAATAGAAACCCTATGTAAGATAAGTTAATTTTAGTAATTAAGGGGTTTTCTCCTGTTTTTCCTTTTTTCCTCCTATCATTCCCGGTTCTTAAATAATGTTAAGTTTTAAGGGTTTAGTGTTAAATATTAAATAAATAATTTTGAGAGAAAGTGTTTTTATAGATAGATACTTTCTAATAGGTTTAATGTTTTAATATATAATATATTTTTTTTGTTTAAATTTAAAAGAATGGTGTATGTTATATTAGTGTGGATATGTTGATAACTTTGTAACTTTATAAATTTTAATATTTTATACTAACTTTTACTTAAAATTTTGTGTTAATAATAAAATATATAAGTTATAGTTATATACATGCAAAATACTTAATGTTGAAAAAACATACTTAATAGGTTGTTATACACATTTTGATAATTTTTGTTGATAACTAAAAAGTTAATTTAATAAAAAGTTAAGTTATTTAAGTTTTAACGTTTATACTAATTTAATTAATTAAATTAATAAATTTAATAGTAATTGTTTATTCACAAGTTATCCATATTTATATAATTTAAAGAGTAATTAAAGCTGTTTTTTAGCTATTTTAGTAAATAACCTTTGTTATAAGTAAACAATACATTATAACTTAACTTTTTTATTAAATTATTGCTGTAAGTTATTATAAATTTACGGTAAAGTTCTTCTAATATCCAAATTTCCGTTACGTGCAAATATTTCCAACGCTTTTTTTGCACAATAAGGAAACCAATTATGGTTAGGAACAACCCAACCGCCACTTTCCAAATAATAAGGTTGGTTATTTATAAATACAATAATTCCAAAATGACCGCTTCTTCCAACAATATCCCCCGGTTGTAACATTTTAATTTGTTCGTCTGTTGGTGCATCACCTTGTTTTACCGAAAAAATAATTTTGCCCAAAACGGCAAGTTCTTTTGTATCAACTCTAAAATTATTAGGAGTATCTTTAATACCGCCACCATCTTTTAAGTTATAAATTTTACAATAGTGTTCAAAACCTTTTGATGAAAAAATAGCAGCATCGGAACTTGGGTCAAGTAAACCCAAATCAACAGCGGCATCGTAAGCCGAAGTTGTATAACCCGAGCAATCTAAACCATATTTATATTTACCCCTGGATTTTTCACCTTGTGGGTCGTCCAAGTCGTTAATATCACCGCCCCATCTGTAAAAATCATTTCCTAAATAAGCTCGGTATGCTTGATGAATAAAAATAGCTATTTCGTTAATAGCCTCTTTTAACGGTAATTTTTGTAAATCGCTTTTGTATTGTATTAAATAAGGTTTTATTACTTCGTTATAAAAAACCTTGTTTTCAGTTCTGTAACCCGAAACGTCAAAACCTTCTTTTTGTATTTTAACAAACTCCGATTCTACTAACGGATTAAATTTTTTAAGATTTACGGAATCGGGTAAATTAAATTTAATAATTTTGTTAATATTATTGTAATTAACGGAACAATCGTCTAAAACCATATCGGTTTTATTGGAAGCACAACCAAAACCTAATACCATAATAACTAAAACAATGTACAAATTCTTCATTTGATTATCACCCATTTTTTTTATAATTTTACTTACAATTATAACAAATTGAAAAGTAAAAATAAACAAAGGTAATTATGGGTGAAAAATTATGTCCAAAAATAATATTGGAAGGTACACGATTAACTAAAAAAACAGACCTTGCATTTAAATTAAATGAACATCCTAAAATTGTTGGACCTAAAAAATACAGATATCACTCACCATTAATTTCGGCAGAGTGGTGCTCGTTTACCAATTACCCCTGGGGAAGGGGGTTAATAAATTTTAATTCGGAAGAAGAACAAAAAGCAATGGAAACTTACGCTACATGGGTAAAATTATTTGAATTACAAAAATATTACTCATGGATAATAGACAGATTTCATATTTCAACGCAAATGTATCAGGCAATTTATAATAATCGTAATTACAATTTTAGGTGGCTTGAAGAAAGACTTGCAACATTAGGATTTAGAATGATATTTTGTTATAGAAAACCAAGTACTTTTATTGAAGCACGTGAAGAAAGATTAAAGATTTCCGGCAATCCTAAACAATATGATAATATAGATATTTTTATAAAAGAACAAGAAGTAATAAACGAATTATTAAATAAATCATTAATTCCCGTAATGCATTTGGATGTAACCTATTACTCAATAGAACAATTATCGGATAATGTTGCGGATTATTTAGAAAGGAGCGGCGGATTATATTGTAAATAGTTTTGTTCGCCACGACTGAAGTAGTGGGTTGGTATATTTTCTTGTTTGGAGATTTAGGTTATTCATTCCCCACGACTGAAGTCATGGGTTGTTGTTTTTTTTGCATGTGGGAAGGATTGGGGATTTAATTTCCCACGACTGAAGTCGTGGGTTGGTATATCTTTTTTACTCAAATAGTTTTACAACTTCTTCTAAAGTAACATCTTTTTCTTGATCG
>DAINPX010000075.1:0-7108 GCA_036743235.1 Melioribacteraceae bacterium | reverse complement strand
TTTTTACTCAAATAGTTTTACAACTTCTTCTAAAGTAACATCTTTTTCTTGATCGTCCAATTCAACAACAATAACAAATCCTTTTGCAAATCCATAATTTATTATTGCGTTATCTAATTCAAGTTGGTCACTTTGAATAAGTCCGCCTGTAAAAGGGTCCCATACTTCGTAAGCACATAAACAACCGTAAGTAGGAGTATTGGGAAAAAAAGGTTCTTCTTTATAATATGTTGGGTCAACAGTTGTTCCGTGCGAAATAATTTCGTTTCTTCCTGCTTTACCTGCATAATAAGCTTCAAAAATTGGGGTATAATTTTGCCAAGAGGCAGGTAATAAGTTTTTATACATGTCCAAACTCCATTCGGTATTTACAAGTAAAGAATCTTTAAAGTAAACATCAGGAGTTACTTCGTAAGGTAATACTAATTGTACTGTTGGTGTTGGACCAATAAACATATTTTTTGATGCACCAAAATCTTGAAACGAAAAAATTCCTTGGGGTGTATTACCGTTTGTTAAATACCCGGGTAAATTAGTTACGGCTCTTGCAAGTTGTTTTATATAAAAAGGAATATTTTCGTTTTTCATTAATAATTTACCGTTAACCATTTTAATTACCGCAATACCTTGGTAATTACGGTTTTTACGTTGAAAACTATAAATAACCGGATAATTATTTTTTACATTATGTTTTATTAAGTCTTTAACGGAAGGTTTAGAACTATTATTTTCTTTAAGATTATAAGAAAGCATAAATAAAATTGGGCTTTCGTTATACTTTGGAAAATTTTTAATCATTATATTATTTAATTTGTTATTATTGTAACCGGTGCGTTTTAAATAATTAGCGCACATGGCAAATAATTTATCGTTGGTTTCGGTTATAATAATTTTGTTTATGGATTTAACAAATTCAAAAGGGTACATTGAGTAGATTATTTGTAAAAGAGAACGTTTAAAATTTAAAGGATGATTAGAATAATTTATTAAAATTTTTTCAATCTTTTCTTTAATATTATCCGTTTTATAATTAATTAACTCCATAGCCCAAAAAGCAGATGATAGTTTTTCATAATCTAAACTATCCGAAATATTTACAAAAGTATCTTCAATAAATTTTACTTGATTTTCCTTAAATTCTTTACGTGCTTCTTTTGTGGTAATTTTTGAATAAATATCTAAAGGGTTTAATTGAGCAAACATGGTAACGTTAAATAAAAATATAACAAGCAAAAATAGTTTCATAAATATCTCCGTATAAAATAAACTAAAACTTAATTATAATAAATATAGGGTAATAAAAAAAGTCATAAAAAAATAAAATAAAAGGATATATTATCTTTTAATGAACTAATTTGATTATAACACGGTTTTACGAATAAATAATTAACTAAATTAAGGTGAATAATGTTATCGGTCGGAAAAAAATTTCCTGAATTTTGCAAAAAAGCAGTAGTATCAACAGAATATGGTAAAGAGTTTGCAGTAATAAGTAATGAAAATTATCAAAAAGAAGGCAAATGGTTGGTTATGTTTTGGTATCCTAAAGATTTTACATTTGTATGCCCAACCGAAATAGCCGAATTTAATAATCAATATCCAAAATTTGAAGAAAGCAATGCGTATTTAGTAGGAGCTTCAACCGATTCGGAATATGTGCATTTGGCGTGGAGAAAAGACCATAATGATTTAAAGGATTTACATTTTCCATTATTGGCAGATACTTCTAAATCTTTGGCAGAAGATTTGGGAATATTGGAAGCTGATGAAAAAGTGGCTTATCGTGCAACTTTTATTGCAGACCCTGAAGGTATTATAAGATTTGTAAGTGTTAACGATTTATCTGTTGGTAGAAATGTAGATGAAATATTGCGAGTATTAAAAGCTTTACAAACAAACGAGTTAACTCCTTGTAATTGGAAAGCCGGCGAAGAAACTTTACATTTGTAATTAATGCTTAATAATTATAGCTTCTTTAGTTACAAATTTTGTAATTAAAGAAGCTTTTTTTATTTTGTGAACTAATATTATTATTTTTATGTTACGCCTAAAACAAACCGAATATTATTAAAATTATTCGGTTAAAAGTGAAAATATGGGTGCAATTGTATATTGGACTATAATAAGAAGTGCTATCTTAATTCCGATTTTATGGTTACTTCTTGAATACAAAGTATTTGATTATAATACTTGGTGGATATTAGGTATTATATCTATATACGGTGTTATAATTCACCCGGCGGTAATACAATACCAATTATTTTTACAAAAGAACAAAGAAATAATAGAACATACTTTATGCAGCAGCTGCAAAAATTTTGATAAATCGGCGGTTTTATGTTTAAAGTATGATAAACACCCCAATAAATACGACCTTCCTTGTGAAGGTGCAGATTGGGAGCCGGAAGTAAAAAGTTATGAAAAAGAAGAAATTAACGATTAACGAAGAAAAAAAATTGAACCAAGCTAAATATTGTACTGAATGCGGTGATACTTTGGATGACTTTGCAATAACAGAAAACGCAAAAGATGTTGAAAAAGTAAAAGAAAATTTTGAGAATTGTAAAAAAACAGGAAAATTTAAAGGTGAAGAATGTTCTAAATTATTTATTGCATCTAATCCCGAAGATTTATTTTACGAAGACGAAGATTTTTAACTAACTCCTCTGCAGCATCAACAAACCGAACACCCGGACGAAAATATATATTAGGATTAATAGTTATTATTCCGTTATTTTTAATTGCATCTATTCTTTTCCACTCAGGGTATAATTCCGCAATCTTTTTATTTATCTCCTTATCTTCGTAAGAGTAAATTATATAAGAAGGATTACGTTTTAATACTTCTTCTCTGTTTAATATGGGGTAATTTACTTTGCTATCAAAAACAATATTTTTATAACCTGCAAGTCTAATATATTCATTCAAAAACGTTTTACCGCCTGCAACAATTAAAGGTTTAAGTTCTATAATAAACATTATATATTTTGATGTATCTACACTTTGTCGTTTTACAAGTTTGTTTATTCTTCTATCCCAATTATTAATTATTGAATCGGCTTTTTTTGTTACGTCAAAAATTTTTGCCAAATCTTTAAAAGTTTTTTTTATACCGTTATAATTTCTTGGGTTGGAAACAAAAACATTAATACCCAAATCTTTAAGTTTTTTATAACTTTCTTGTGTGTTTCCTTCAATTGTAACAAACACCAAATCGGGTTTTAGCATCAGTACTTTTTCGGCGTCAACGTTTAGTAAATCACCAACTTTGGTAATTTTTTTAGCTTCTTCGGGGTAGTCGCAATATGTAGTATTACCAACAAGCTTATGTCCCAAACCAAGTTCGTAAATCATTTCGGTTAAGCTGGGTGCTAAAGTAATAATTCGTTTTGGTTTATTAGATAAGGATATTTTATTATTTAAATCGTCAACTATAACAATTTTTTTTTCTTTTGAGGAATTATTATTTGTAGGCTTACACGAAATAAATAATATAGAAATTAATAAAACATTAAGAAAATAAACAAAAACTTTCATAAAATACACACAATAAAAAATTGCAAACTTAAATATAAAAATAAAAAATTACTTTTGCCGATAAATAAAATAGTGTTATATTTGCAGTGCACCTTTAGCTCAGTTGGTAGAGCATTTGACTCTTAATCAACAGGTCGGGGGTTCGAGTCCCCCAAGGTGCACTTGTAACGCCTTGTAAGTAAATAACTTGCAAGGCGTTTTTTATTTAAGTGCAAATAATACTGCGTAATAGTTAAAAATGAAAAGGGAAATGCATAATTACATGATATGGATATGGTTTTATAATTTGAAATTGAAAATAGTGTTTTAGTGAAACGTAGTGGCAACTTCATCCTAATGTTTAACATATCTCTGTATTTTACAATAACTTATAAAATTTAACTGTAAAACTTGGAAATTACAGAAAAATAATAGCTTGTTTTACAGTAAACTTGTTTAAATAGTTTAAATAGCAAATTTTGCTTTTAATAAAATATTTAACAATTAAATCTTAAAACAAAATATATTAAAGACTTGTATATTTTGAAAACATTAATTATTTTTGTTTACCGGTTTGGTAAATAAAAAATGGAACTCTAAAAAACTTTTTAAGTATAATGGTTATTGGGTTTATTAATAATAAACATGAAAAATTAGTAAATAATTTTGATTTATTAGTAAAGAAGTATAATAAAAGAAATGAAAATATTGCTGAAGAAATTCTGATTTCATTAAATATATTAAAAGCAGCTCCAACATTGGCTGAAATACCGCCTTACGTTAGACCGCATCCTCTAAAAGGCGAATATAAAGGCTGCTTTGCAATAGATGTTACTAAAAAATATAGGATAATATTTAAACCTGACCATAAAAACGATCCAAATTTTAGAATAGATAGCTATAAAACGATTTCAAAAATATTAATAATAGAATTATACAAGGATTATCATTAGTATGAGCTACATGCCAAATATAGCAATTCATCCTGGAAAAGTACTTGAAAGAATTATTTTACAGGCTAATATGACTCAAAAGGAGCTAAGCCTTAGGATGGGTTTAACAGAAAAACATATTAGTCAAATAATTAATGGAGAAGCTTCGGTTACTACAGAAACGGCGGTTCTTTTTGAACTAGTACTAGGAGGTAGCAGTAAGTTTTGGCTAAATTTGGAAGCAGACTACAAAGAGGCTAAGTATAGAATTTTGAGGCAAAGTTTATTAAAAAAAGAAATTACACTTTTAAAAAATTTTCCGTATAAAGAATTAGAAAAAAGGGGCTATTTTGAAAAAACCGAAAAAGATGAACAAAAAGTTGAATATTTGCAAAAATTTTTTTCTGTTAGTTCGTTATTAACAATTGAAAAAATTGAAAAAGTTGCTTTTAGAAAAAGGCAAGAAAATGAGATTAAAAATGGCTTTATTGCTGCTTGGTTAAGGTGTGGCGAACTTGAAGCTAAAAAGGTTGATTTGCCTGAATTTAATGAGCAATTGCTAAAAGATAATATTATTAAAATAAGAGAATTAATACCGGATAATGAATTAAACTATTTATCTAAAATAAGAGACTTGCTTAACGAAGCAGGTGTTTCGGTAGTATTTATAAAGCATTTTCAGGGCACAAAAATAAACGGTGCCGTTAGGTGGATAGGTAATAATCCTTCAATTCAATTAAGCTTTTTTAACCCATGGATTGATATATTTGTTTTTACTTTATTTCATGAAATTGGTCATATATTACTACATGGTAAAAAAGAAAAATTTATTGAAATAGAAGATTATAATGCATTTATTGATTATAATAAAGAAAATGAAGCAAATAAATTTGCTACTAATTTTTTAATTAAAGAAAAAGAATTCGCAAAATTTGTTGTAAATAAAGACTTTACTATTGAAAATATAATTGCTTTTGCAAATGCTCAAAAAATTGATCCGAGCATTGTTGCCGGAAGGCTATGTCATGAAAGTTTAGTAACTTGGGCGTTTGTATCAAGCCTTAGAAAAAGATTTAATAAAGATGTTACTAATGAATTTTGTAAAGTTACGATATAAAACCAATTATTTTAATATAAATGGTATTTAAAACCCAAATTTAGTTTGTACGTAATGGGTTATCAACTCTTCCGAAAAACCTATATTGTAAACTATATTAAATGTATTTTTAATTGCGGTAAACCAAATACCGCTACCAAAAGAAGGATGCCATTTTTTATCAAAATTATCGGTAAATACTTTTCCCGTTTCGGCAAAAGCCAATAAACCCAATTTGCCGTTAACAATAATTTTTACGCTGCTAACAGGTATTCTAAAATCGGATTGAAAAAACAACGAGGCATCACCCGAAAACCTTTCCAAAACATAAGCACGTAAATTTTCTTTACCGCCCAAATAACATGCGTCAAAAAAGGGATAGATTCCAAAATTCTTTTCCCCTCCTAAACGTAATGCCAAAACCGAATTATTAATAAAATTAAAATTTAAATAAGTTCTGGTATCAACTTTAATTTTTTGATAAATGTTTTTATTTTCGTAAAACTTTGGAAATATTTTATAACTTAAATAAAAATAGAATCCTCTGGTGGGGTATGTTTTACTGTCTCTAAAATCATTTACAACTGAAAGTTCACCGGATAGAGATTTAAAATTACCCAAACCAAGTTTGTTGTTTGGCATTGTGTTTATTGTAAAATTATTGTAAATATTAGTTTCCAATAATCTTAATTCGGTATTAAAAGAAACATTAATACTTTCGGAAAATTCTTTTACTAAACCTAAACTTATTTTGGTAACTTCCTGATTTGTTTTGTAAAATTCATTCTCATCTAAATGTTTATTAAAACTTGTTAAATTTCCATAACCGTAATAATTTGTTAATAATAATTTTGTTCGGAATAAATTAAAAGTTACCGGAAAATCTTTAATAATATTATAAAATTTTCCGGATAGTCCTATATGGTAAACCTTAGGGATACTTGCATAAGCTGCAAACCCCGAAATTTGATATTCGTAAGGGTGCATTCTAAAATTATATTTTGTGTATTCAGGATTTATGCCTAAAATTATTCCGTTTGTTCCGTTATACTCGGCATATGGATAATAAAAAACATCAAATCCTTTTTGAGGATAACCGGGTTCAAAACGTTCTTCATCGGTTGTTGGTAATGGAAAAAACGAATTATCAATTTTTGTGGAATTACCTATAAAAAACTTTGTATTATTATCGCTATCATAAAATATTGTTTTATTACAAGCAGAACGAAAAGGAGTTAAACTTAAAAAATAACCGTTTACCAAAGATGAATCGATTAAATTATCTTCCCCTGTACCGCCAATTACTCTAATTAACGGAGAAGTGCTTGCAACACCTTTTACTATTACTTTATCGTCCCCGTCAAGCATGTTTAATCTAATTTCGGAAGTAACATTATTATCAAAATTTACATTATAATAACATTCTAATTTATCTTTCTTTTTATTAAATATTGTAATATTTGTGGTATTATCGTCAATTCTGTTAATTAACGCAAAATCATCTTTTTTGTAAGCATTAATTGTTACCGTGTTATTAATAAACCGGTAATATTTCTCGGAATAT
>DAINPX010000074.1:0-10534 GCA_036743235.1 Melioribacteraceae bacterium | reverse complement strand
TACTATGACAGTAGAAGAAATGGTTAATAAGAAAATAATTACACAATTTGTTGAAATATCTTTTATAGTACACTTAAATATTTGTTGTTTAAGCGGATTGGTATTGTCATCAATATACTTATATATTATTGCAATATCATTTTTCCTAAAATTTGTAATATTGCCGTTATAACTAAATTTGTATAATTTTTCTACATCATCATAATTTTCGTAGCTAAGTAAGTCTATTATTTGATGTTTTTCATTTTTATCTTCAATATTGCTTAACCATAATGCCGAAAAACCGAGCTCTTCAAAATCGGTATTAATTCTGTTTCCAAGTTTAATTGCAATTAATTCGTTCCAAGCAAACGATAAATAGTTTTGAAAATATTTTAATGATACTGAATCGGCAAGTTTATAAACCATATAGAATTTATTTAATTTTTCAACCAAATATTTAGGAATTTCACCAAAATCGACAGGATTAAATGAATTGTATAAAGAAAAATTGCCATTTGCTTGTTGTAATATTTCGCAAACAATTAAATTTCTTACTTTACAAAAATATATCTCTTCGTTATATCCTCTTTTAACGTTTCTATAAGTATTATTACTTGAAGAAGAATACATAATATTATTGGAACCACTTCGGTTACTTCCAAAAACACTTTGCAACATTAAATCGTAACCCAAAGCCTGCATTTTTTCGTTTTCCCACACCCCGTTATTGTTTGGCTTACCGGATTTTAATTCTATTATTTCTTTCCTATCGGCATCATCAAAAAATTCAACCATTACATCCAAACGCCCTTGTAAACCGTGAAGCTCGGAATAAAACGTTGGTTCTATTGATATATTTGCATTTTGTTCGTTTTTTAACTTTAACAAATAAGATGAAAATTTTTCTATTTGAGGGTAGTGGTTAAACTTTATTTCCGTTTTAATCTCTTCAAATTCGTATTCCGTTAAAAGGGAAATTGACATTAAACTTTTTTCGGCAGCTTTTTCAAATAAATAATCAAAATCTTCATTATTTTCTATTATTCTTAAATCAAGCATGTTGTTTACAATATTTCCCCTTATAGTTGCTTTGCTGCTGCCTCCGTTAAACATTTTATCTAAAAAGAAAAGTTTAAAATTTGAACCGTTAAAAGTAAAACAACTTGCTATATCGCTTACATCAAGTAAAAAATCAGGTTCAACTACAAAATAGTCATTTATATTAGTATTATAAATGGTGTTATTTAATAAAGATTGGGTTAATTTATAAAAGTATATTTTTGTGTAAAGCGGAATGGTTTTTAAATAATCAAAATACTCGTTTTCGTAACTTGTATTTTTGTTAATTTTTATATTAATTTCTTCATCGCTTTCTACTACATTACATAATAATTCAATTACGTTAGAATTATAGTTAATATTTTTTACTATTACCTTTATTGGTTCATCGGTTTTTAATTCTATTTTTTCCGATAACTTAAACAAATAGTCAACCGATACCAAACTTTCAATTTCTTCGGGTATTTTTAAACCGGAAAAGAAATTTATTAAACTTGCCAATTCCTTTACTATAAATGAACTTTGCGATTCATAAACTTTATAATTTTTATTTCTTCCGACTTTAGCAATAAACAATGAAGATTGATTCAGTTTTGAAAAAAAACCAAATTCAATATTAAATTTGTCTTTACAATACAATAATTTGGTTTGAAGTCCGGTAAAAGATCTATGTTCGTTTATTAATACATTAGTTAAAACCTCGTTAAAAAGTTTGCCCAAATTTCTTATTTTTTTTCGTGGTTCTTCATCTAATTTACTTATTTCTAAGCAAGATTTGTAATATAATTCTGCAATTTCGGGTAAAATCAAATTTTTAGCCATTAATCAAATAAAGTTTTTTCTAATAAATCAAATTTAAATAACGATGAGTTACGTTTTTGAATTTTATTATTATTTACCGCAATGTTTAACGCCCTTGCTTCTCCTATAATTATTAAAAGTTTGGAAGCCCGAGTAATTGCGGTATATAATAAATTACGTTGTAACATTATATAATGCGATACCGATAGAGGCATAATAACACAAGGATACTCGCTACCTTGGCTTTTATGAACAGTTACTGCATATGCTAAAGTAATTTCATCCATTTCGGGTATTGCGTACTCAACCGGTCTGCCTTCAAATGAAATTCTAACAACTTTTTGGTTATTATCAAACGAATGAATATACCCAATATCACCGTTAAATACGTTTTTTTCATAATTGTTTCTTAACTGCATTACTTTGTCATTAATTTTATACTTTTTATCACCAATAGAAAAAGCTATGTCGTTTTTATTAAATTCTTCCTGTAGCAAAGTGTTTATATAGTTTACTCCTATTTCACCTCTATACATTGGCGATAATATTTGAATATCTTCATTTAATGTAAATTTATATCTTTTAGGTAAAACTTCGCATGCAAGCTGTTTAATTTTTTCAACCATTTTTGAAGGATCTATTTCATTAATAAATACAAAATCCGTTCCTTGTTCGTATATATCGGGCACTTTTCCTTTATTTATAGAATGTGCTGCCGTAATTATTTTGCTTGTTTCGGCTTGTCTAAATACTTTGGAAAGTTTTACGCAAGGTATGCGATTACTGTTTATTACATCATTTAAAATATTTCCCGCACCAATAGACGGTAGCTGGTCAACATCGCCTACAAAAATTACCGTTGTATTGTTATTAATTGCACAAACTAAATTATACATTAAATAAGTATCTATCATAGATACTTCATCAATAATAAGTAAGTCGGTTTCCAATTTATTTTCTTCGTTATAGCCAAAAGATAAATCCATTGGGTTAAATTCCAATAACCTATGAATTGTTTTGGCGTCCATTCCTATTATCTCGGTCATTCGTTTTGCAGCTCTTCCCGTTGGTGCTGCAAGCATTATTTTTTTTTCTTTTTTAACATATAATTCAATAATACCACGTAATGTTGTTGTTTTTCCGGTTCCGGGTCCTCCGGTTAAAACCAATAAATTATGTTTAATTGAATAATTAATTGCCGTAATTTGTTCTTCGCTAAAGTTGGCTTTAACCATTTCTATATATTTTGTATCCAACTTGGTTAATTTCTTTTCTTCTCCTGCCAAATCGGTTAAAATTCTTTCAATTTTTCTTTCGGCATAAAATAATTGTGCAATATACAATCTATCTTCCGAAACAACTATTCTTCGTTGTTTACAAAGGTTATTTATAATAATTGCATCGTTTGAAAGATCGTAATTTAACATATCAAAAGTTTTTTGATACAGCTCGGATTCGGTTAAATACACATGCCCGTCCGAAATAGCTTCGTTAAGAATAAATATTACTGCTGCTTCCATTCTTTTAGGATGTTGTTCGTCAAAACCCAAATTTCGGGCAATTGCATCTGCGGTTTTAAACCCAATACCCCATACTTCATAACTTAACCTATATGGGTCTTCGTTAACAATGGTTTCTGCTGCTTTTCCGTAAGTTTTATATATTTTTAATGCAAAATTAGAAGAAATTCCCAAAGCCTGAAGATTAATCATAGTCTTTCTAATATCTGCTTGCTCTTCCCAACTTTTTCTAATCCCTTCAAACTTTGCAGGCGATATTCCTTTAATTTCTAATAAACGATTAATATCGCTTTCTAATATTTCTAATGTTTTTTCACCGAATTTTTCGTAAATTTTTTGAGCGGTCTTTTCTCCTATTCCCTTAATTAAACCGCTTGATAAATACTTAATAATACCATCATTACTTGTGGGATAAATAATATTGTATTGTTCTATTTTAAATTGTCTTCCGTACTTTGGATGATAAACAAAATCGCCTTGTAGCTCTAATTCGTCCCCTTCGTTTAATTTTGGTAAATTACCCACAACGGTTTCACCGTTAGATAAACGTATAATCGAATAACCGTTACTTTCGTTATAAAACACATATTTAGAAAATTGCCCTTTTATTGTAAGCATTTATCCCTCATTAAATTTTAACTATTTCACTTAAAATGCTTTTGTTTGTTAAAATAACTTTAATATTGTTTTTGTTTGTGCTTCTTAGTTTATTCATCATTGTTGTTGCAGCCAAATAGGGGGTGTTACATTCCTGACTAATATGAGCAAGCATTATAACACTTGGTAAAGTTTCCGATTTTTTTAATACATTTCCAATAAACTCGGCACTTTGTTCGTTGCTTAAATGTCCTATATTTTTAATTCTTTCTTTTAACCAATCAGCCCGTCTCGAGTTTTCCAACATAACAACATCGTGGTTACTTTCAATAACCATCAAATCCGAATTTTTAAAGCATTCTTCCGCTGTTTCGGTAGAGTAACCAATATCTGTGGCAATGCTTACTTTTTTTACCGAAACATCGTTTTTTACAAATATATTGTATCCGTAACATCCACCGGGTACATCGTGCGGTACTTCAAAACCTTTTACTTTAAATCCCGATATATTAAATTCTTCATTTTCATATGCTTTAACCAAGTTATCTTTTAGCATTTTTTTTAAAATATCTTTCCTGTTTTCTATCATCTTCTTTTTTCTTAAATGTACATAAACAGGTATTTTAAATTCGTGCATTTTTTTTAGAAATGCCAAATTTAAGTGGTCATTGTGTAAATGAGTTAATAAAACTCCTTTTAATTGGCTATATTTTATATTTAATTTTGCTAAGTTTTCATCAAAATATTTTACGGTAAAACCACAATCAACTAAAATTGCCTCATCTTTATTCCATATAACAGTACTATTGCCTGCACTTGTACTGCCTAAAACACATAAATAGTTATCCATTCATTCCTTACATTTATAATAAAATAGTATTAATACCAAAAGTAAAATCGTTTTTACTTCTGTAATTTAACTTCCAAGTAAATTCAAATTTAAATGGAAATATGGGATGCCCCAAGCTAAACCCTGCTTCATAAAACGGTTTTAAAAATTTAATTGAGTTATACGAAATATAATTTTCCGTTTTATTACTAATATTTGTTAATGCCATGTTTACATATACATCTAAATTTAATTCCGATGTTTTAAAGAATGGGAGAGCCAACATTCTAAACAATTCATCTCTAAATGAATGTTCAAAAAATGCAGTAAAAACTCTATCTCCAAATACCTCACCTACATCTAATGAACGAAATGAAAAATCTTTACCGGCAGACGAAATATTACCGGGTAAGGCATACATATACTGAACCGGAACCGTTCCATAGGAATTTACACCTTTAAACTCAAATCTTGCCGTTGCACTCCTAAATGTATTAAACCTTCCGCTTAATGCAAGGTTATAAATAGTAAAGTTACTTTTAGATTTAATAATATTATTGTTGCTATATAAAATATCTCCGCTTAAAATAGCAAAAAATTTACTCATTCCTATTCTTCTAATAAATAACCCGTCTATTATATAAGGTCTAAAATCTAAAATAAAACCTGATGTAAGAGCTGTAATTTTACCGTCATTAATACTTAAATTTGCAGCATAATATTTATCTTTCTTAAAAAACGAAAAATTTGTTTTATTAATTAACGAATAATCATTATTATTAATAAAACCGGCTTTAAACGTTAAAAACGGAAAAACCATAGAAGTTACTTCACCTTCAAAACCTTTACTACGATAATAATTTCTAAAATCGTACTTAGTAAATAAACTTAATACAGTTGAAGTAAAACTATTATAATCAATAGATTCTTCAAATAACGATTTAGTTTTATCATAAATATTAAATTCAATATTATGGGTTCTATATTTACCTAAATAGTATTTATTGTTAAAATTGTATTTAAATTTTTTATCCGAAAAGCCATAACCAAAATTCATATCACCATATAAACGAGAGTTAAATAATTTTCTATATTCCAACCCAAAATTTAAAGAGTGCCCTTCAACTTTATTAAATGAATAAATATCTAAAGGACCGGTAATTGAAAGAGTATCGTTTAACTCAATTGAAGTTGCCAAAAACGAAAACTTATCCCAAAAAGTTTTTGGTATGGCTTCCAAACTATCTATTCGTTTATATGCTTCGTTTTCTTCAATCGTATTGGGTATAGTTTGTACTGTTTCCCAATAACTTAATCCTCTTGTATCTGCTTCGGGGGTTACTGTAATTATTGCATAGTCAAAAAAGTCATCTTCAATTTCGGTATTAACTTTATAATCGTACATTATTGAATTCAATTCAAATCCTAAACGAGCTAACCCCATAATGTTTGCTTCTACAAATAGCCTATAATCAATTGGCATATAAATATTTTCGCTAAAGGGAACATATTGTTGAAAAATATTTATTTTCGTGAATAAACCCGCAGTATTGGCTGCTTTATTTAGTGTAACATCCGTTTTAATTAAAGCATATACACTATCTATAATATATATGTGTCCGGTAAATCCGGGATAATATTCTTTTTCGGGTGCAAAATATATTTTATAAACCTTATTATTATCCATTGCAAGTGAATCTTCCAAGTAAAAATAATAATAATCTAAAGCATCGTTTCCAATGGGACTTGGCAAAGGTCTGTCAAAAAATCTGATATCATCAATATAAAAGTTTTGAATTATTCTACCACCTGTTAATAAATTAATTGAAGAGGGAAAATTGGCTGATTGTTTGCGTGCAATTATTTCTTCTTTGTAATTATTGGGTTTTTTATAATATCCTTTACTTTGGTTCTCTAAAATTCCCGCTATTTGTAATGCGGTCGAGTCTTCCGAAGTTCCGACCCCAAGAGATATACTGTTAGCACCGGCTTCCACTTTTTGAGTTGTACGAATTGCACCCTTAGTATATGCGGTAAATTCGTAACTTAGTATTTTTTGTTCACGTAAGTTTTTATATTCAATTGCTTTTTTAATAATAGGAATTGCCGGATTATACCCCGGTATTACGGTTACTTCGGGCAAATTAATTGAAATTGATTTAAGCTTAAAGTTTATATTTCTGTCACTTTGCAAATCAACTTTAACCGTATCCGAAATATAACCGATATACGAGGCAATAAATGTATAATTACCCGGATTAAGCCTAATTTCGTAATTTCCTTCTGCATTTGCCGATGTGCCGAACGTACTGTTTAATATTCGTAAATTACCATATAGCAATCCCTGAGAAGTTGAGGCATCTGTAATTTTACCTTTCACTACATATTCTTGTGCATAAATATTTACACACAATACTGCTAATAATAAAACAATTTGAATATTTTTCATAAAGTTAATTTATTTTATTTGCGTAACACAATTACCATTGAATCGCTACTTTCGGAATCATCCAATTTATTAGGAGGAATTGAATAAAGACTGCCGTAAAACCATACTTTACTAAAAGCTTTGCTTAATTCTATTAGGGCTTTCATTTCTTGAGCCAAGTACCAACGAGTATAAAAAGTATTTTCTTCTAAACTTGTATTACCATGTTCATCGGTTATTTTAATTCTGCTTGTGGTTAACCATCTTTGGTTTATAACTTCATATGTATCTTCGGGAGTGCCAAATGTAAACTCAACAGTTTTTCCGTCTTTTTCAAAATTCCAAGTGTTCGGCAATCCGTCCGGCCAAAAATATCTGGGATGAGTAGCTTCTATAACATATATTCCGCCTTTAACCAAATTTTTTGACACACTGCGTAAATGAGTAACCATTTCGTCATTTGTAGTAATATGTGCTATACTTTCCAATAAATTAGCTACCAAATGAACAGGTTTTTTAAGTCTAAAATTGACCATGTCAGCTTTAAGTAATTTTATTTTTACGGCATCTTCTTCTGATTTTTTGGCTGCATAATTTAACATTTCTTGCGATATGTCCAATCCAAAACTTTTCCAATCTCTATCAGCCATTAGCCTGGCATGTTTTGCCGGTCCACAAGCCAATTCCAAAAACCACTTTTTTTCCAATTCATCTTTTTTAACTTTTCCGTGATTTTCAAAACACCACTCTAAAAAATCACATTCAAGTTTAAAATCTCTATCTTCAAATGCCGCTTCGTATATAAACGTGTTTTCATAAAATTTATTGGTATCCATTACTTTTTCTTCCGAGTTGTTTTTCTTTCTTTGGCTTTATTAATTTTTGTTTTAATATTCGCTATTTGTTCATCTGCTTTAATTTTCATTTCTTCTAATGTATTTTGATACACCGAATCACTTACATGTTGCAAAATTAATGTTAATAATTTGTTAAATTCTTTTAAATGCGTATTAATACCTATTTTTTTACCGTTATTACAAATAACATAAATAGGCGTAGATGGTTTTTTGTTAAATACTCCTCCGGTAAGTTTTTCTATATCTTTATAATAAATTGTCTCCGTTCTATTATTAAAAACAAAATTAGAAACTATTATCTTTTCTTCATCGGCTTTAATATCATAAGGGAAATATTTGTAATTGGTAAAATAAAACCTATTTACTATATATATTAGTATTATGTTTATTAAACCCAACGGTAAATAACTATAATTTTTATTAGGAGCAATTATAAATACAACTAAATGCGATAGCAAAACAAAAGTAATAAATATATTTGCATATCTATAAACTATTTTTGCAAATATGGGATAAGAGAATGTTTTCATAGTAAGTAATTATTTTTAAATAACTTATTAATTAGCTAAATTTTTTTTATAAATGCAATAGCAAAAAGCTTAAAAAGTAATTCTTTAACCGGTTACAGAATAATTATAGCCTTACAATAAAATGTATAAGTTAATGTATAGAATTTCCAATCTTATATTTTTCTTCTAATATCTTAGAGTACTTATTTACCCTATTCTACTACTAAGTTTTACAAAAAAATTGTATTTTTACATTGATATTTATGCAATAATGTAAACGGAGATATAATTATGTTTAGAAATATTTTTATAGCGTGTATCTTATTAGTTTTGTGCATTAATGCACAAGAAAAATTACCTAATGTAAATAGAGAGTTCAGAGCGGTTTGGGTTGCAACCGTTGCTAATATAGATTGGCCCAGTGCACCGGGTTTGGATGTTGAAAAACAAAAACAAGAAGCTATTGCAATTTTAGATAGAGTTAAAGAGATGAATATGAACGTTGTTGTTTTGCAAGTTAGACCGCAATGCGATGTAATATATAAATCATCTTTGGAACCTTGGTCGTTTTATTTAACAGGCGAACAGGGTAAAGCACCCGAACCGTATTACGACCCTTTAGAGTTTTGGATAAACGAAGCACATAACAGAGGAATTGAAGTACATGGGTGGTTTAACCCTTATCGTGCGGGACATCCGGCAAGCAAACAAAGCATTTCCGAAAATAGCGTTATTAAGCAAAAACCTAATTTAGTTGCAAAACTTGGTAACGAAGGTTATTATTGGCTGATACCTACAATTAAAGAAGTACAAGATCATTCTTATAATGTAGTTATGGAAGTTGTTAAAAATTACGATATTGACGGTATTCATTTTGACGATTATTTCTATCCTTATCCGGAATATAATAACGGTGCTGATTTTCCCGATGAAGAAAGTTATAAAGAATATACAAAACAAGGGGGTAAATTAAATAGAGGGGATTGGAGAAGAGATGCCGTCAATAAATTTGTAAAAAGAATTTATGACGGAATTAAAAAAGAAAAGCCTGAGGTTAAATTAGGTATAAGTCCTTTTGGCTTATACCGTCCGGGTTATCCCGAAACAGTAAAAACAGGATTTGATCAATACGAAACGTTATACGCCGATGCTCGTTTATGGTTAAATAAAGGTTGGGTAGATTATTATTCGCCTCAATTATATTGGCTTACAAGTAATCCTCGTTATAGTTATCCCGTATTATTTAAGTGGTGGTTAGGCGAAAATAAAAAAAACAGAAACATTTTTCCGGGTTTGTGGATTAACCCTCGCTACAATATTAAAGAAATGTCAACCGAAATAATTAATCAAATAATGATTACCAGAGCAATGAATTATGAAGCAGCCGGCACAGTATTATTCAGTATGAAACAGATAATGAATAATTATGATACATTGGCAAAACCGATAATTAATAATATTTACAACGAACAGGCAATAACACCAACTTATACATGGATAAACAAACAAGCACCTAACAAACCAATTGTTGTAAAAGAAAATAGGGATAATCAAAATTACTTAAATATTACCGAAACTAAAGGCAAAAAAGCTTTTTTATATATAATTTACAAAAAGAAAAATAACAACTGGACTTACAAAATATACCCCGCCGTTAATAACTTTATAGCTGTTGAAAAAGCCGAAAAATATGCAGTATGTACAACAGATAGGCTGGGCAATATTAGTAAACCGTTTTTTGTTGATTGAAAAACCGAGAACTTATGCAAAGATTAAAACGGTAATATATTGGTCTCGGAATTAATTTAACATACTTTTAGAACCAAGATTTACTGGAGAGAAGAAGGAAAAGCAGGAGAAACCCCTCTCAAGTCTGAGGTTTATTTCCTGTCCTTCCGTTTTATTCCTGTATCTCTTGGTTCGGAAAAGATTTAAAAGCAGGATAGTGCAAT
>DAINPX010000073.1:0-10710 GCA_036743235.1 Melioribacteraceae bacterium | reverse complement strand
GCCTATTGTTAATGCCAAAATACCAAACGTTCCATAAATAATACCCACATGACCGGTTGTTAATCCTAAACCTCCTGCTTCCCTGCTATCAAGCAAAAAAGGAGAGGCAAGTTTTACAATTTGCGATTCGCCTAAACGATAAATTAAAAGGAATGTTAAAATAAACCCAATATTTTGCTTTTTGAAGAAAAGAGCAAATGTTCTAAAGAATTCTTTTAAAACTCCGTCATCGGTACGTTTTGCGGCAACATCAATTTTGGGATAAGGTAATACAAATTTATGATATGCAAAAAATAATCCAAACATAATAGCAAGAACAGAAAAAGTTATTACCCAAGCAAGTCTTATATTTCCGCTGCTAAACTCAAAACTTGCATCTGTTTGATAAGTTAGTTTTGGATCTAATTGAATTAATGAAAATGCCGGTTTATCCCAATTGTTCTGATTAAAAACAAATCGAGTCCCTTCAATTAATTCTATACTTTTATCACCGCCTGCACGTGTAAAATTAACAACAATATCTTCTTTAGTATCAGGCTTTTTCGATAAGTGGAAATATATTAATCCATAATTACCTGTTGTTTTTTTATCAACAACTACCTTTTTTGTAGGACCAAAATATTCACGAATGAAGTGCTCTAAAGGATTTACAATATAATGTCTCCAAACTCCTTCGTTTTTGGTTTCTGCTGCAGTAGTATTTTCAACAGAATAAAACCCAAGTTTTGTATTATGGTTTAATACTTCTGTTTTAATTGAATCGAATTTTTCTATCGGTATTTTGCTTGTTGCTACTTGAACTGAAGTTTGCGAAGCAATTATTCTTAAATCACCATCAATCGGTTTTACACTAACCGAATCTAAAATTATTTCCTGAACAATATTTGTATTTGGTTTACTTACAAATGTTATTTTATCCGAAGGCAACCCCGTAGAAATTTCAAAATAACCGGCAAGAATTATTAATAAACCTTGACCGGTAATCATTGCAAAACGATAAAAAGTACTTCTAATACCCACAAAAAAAGCTTGTTGATTTTCACTTAAACCCAACATATAAAAACCGTCTGCGGCAATATCGTGAGTTGCCGAGCTAAATGCAATTAACCAAAAAAATGCAAGTGTATATTGAAAAAATGCCGTTGTTGGTATGGTTAATGCAACTCCGGCCAAACCTGCCCCTACAATTAACTGCATTGTTACAATCCAAAATCTTTTAGTTTTTAATAAATCAACTATCGGTGACCATAATGGTTTTATTACCCAAGGTAAATATAACCAACTTGTATAAAGGGCAATATCTGTATTAGATAAACCAAGTCTTTTGTACATAATAACCGAAACGGTCATAACTACTACGTAAGGAATACCTTCTGCATAATACAACGAAGGGACCCACCACCACGGATTTCTTTCTTTTTTTTCAGCTGACATCAATTCGTTCCTAATTTACTTAATTAATCTATAAACTTTTTGACATTAAAGCAGCACCTATTGCAGGCTCGTATATCGGTTCAATTATTTTTATGGTTTTTAATTCATCTACTTTTGCTGCAAATATTTTTGCATATAAGTTGTCTGTTGTAATAGTTCCGCCAATTAAACTTAAATTCATTACTTCTTCATTAAGTTTTAAATACATACTTTTTAAATGAAGAATTAACTCTTCCGATTCTTCTTCCAAAATACTTACACAAATTGGATCCCCCTTTTGTGCAGCTTCAATAACAGAAGGAGTTACCGAAGCAATATCAAAATTGTTTTTATAAATTTCAGTTATCAACTCAGATGTATCTGTTATATTAAATGTTTTAGCTACAATTTCTCTAAGCAAAGTCTCTCTTCCTCTACCGTCAAAACACTTTGAAAGGGCTATTAAACCTTTTTTACCAATTGAGTAGCCGCTTCCTTCGTCTCCCAAAAATCTGCCAAAACCTCCTACGCGGTGTATAACCCCTTCTTTATCTTTGCCAAACATTATCGATCCGGTTCCCGCAATCAATATACTACCGGGTTTTCCTGCAAACGAACCTTCTAAGGCTACCCTGGCATCGCTTTCTACTCTAATTTTATCAATTTTTATTCCTTTTGCATAAAACGATTCCACAATCCCTTTTTCCAATGTTTCGGCATCGTTTCTTCTTCCTGCTCCGGTTGTACCAATTACAAAACCGCCAATATCTTCATATTTTATTTTTAATTCGGAAACAGCTTCAATTATAATATCGCTGAGCATTTCAGATACTTTTTCAACACCTTGAATTAAAAAATTAGATGCACCCCCCTTGCTTTCATAAACAACTGCCATTTTTTCATCCGTAACAACACATTTGGTTTTAGTGCCGCCGCCGTCCATTCCGATGTAATACATAGTTTCCCTATAATAAATTTTAAATCCTATAAATATAAAAAATTATATTAAATATAAGTAGCTAAAACGTTTAATTTCTTATTTTTTTATTATTTTTTATATTATTTAATAATAAGTTATTTTTTAGTATTTTATTTTATCTTCACTATTTGTATCTTAGTTTTTTAAATGGAGAAATTTTAGCATGCTTTATCTACTATTAGTTGTTTTAGTTTGTTCAGTACTTTTTTTGACTTATTTATTACTGAAAACAAAAAAACATTCTAATAAAAACGTTGATTCTACTCAATTAAGCTCGATACAAAAAAAGTTTTCGGAACAACTTGCTAATTGTAATAGAAACGTTCAAAACTATAAAGACCAAATTGTTGAACTTCAAAATAGTATTAAATCATTAAAATTTAAAAGTGATGAACTGACTAGAATAAATATTAGTCTTGAAGAAGAAATTCAACATCTTAATGCTAAACAGATAAAGATTGAAGAACTACAGAAACAGAAAGAAGAATTTTTTGCAATTTATGTTCACGATTTAAAAAATCCTACTTCAACTATTCAAAATTTAACTGAATTATTAAATTCTTACGATCTATCGTTAAATGAACAAAAAGAGATAATTGATACTTTAAATGCCTTATCAAAACGTATAATAAACCTAACAAATGAAATTTGTAAGGTTGTTGTTGAAAATGAAATTAATTTAAAGTTTGAGTTTAAGTTAGGCAGACTCCAAGATATATTAAAAAAGATATATATTCGAAATATTTATAAAGCAAGAAAAAAGAATATTAGTATATTACTTAACGTTGCAGAGGATTTACCCGATATTCAAATTGACCCCGATAAAATTGAAGATGCTTTAGAAAATTTAATAGATAATGCAATAAAATTTTCTCCTATTAATAAAACTGTATTCATTGAAATTAAACAATCTGATAAATCGATAATTATTACTGTTGCAGATCAAGGTTTAGGGTTTACGGATGATGACTTGGATAGAATATTTATTAAAGGTGAAACTTTAAGTGCCCGCCCTACTGCAAACGAACCGAGCAGCGGTTTAGGACTATGGATTGTTAAAAGAATTATTGACGAACATAAAGGGAGCATTTCGGTTGAAAGTAAACCTGAATACGGTTCAAAATTTATTATTAATTTGCCTAAAATTATTTAGACTTCAGTTTATTCTTTTTCTCCATATATCATATAAAAATTTAATATTGTATTAAATTCTGTATTCTTATTTAACTTCAAATTATTTTCGATATCTGCTTTCATCAATTTAATTCCAATGTTATACTCTTCATCGGTTATATCAGATAATTGTGAAGTTGCATCTTTTACCAAAAAGGTATCATCAAAAATTTCATAGTTTACTTTTTTATTAATAACTATATCCGAATGCTCTTTCTTTACATTCTTATATCCTGCTTCTTCCACCCAATCCAAAATATCATCAATAGCCGGAAAACGTTTTTGATCGTTTTGGTATGTATTTTTAAAATATTTAAAAATATACCATTCATTTTCAATATCAACAGGATTAGTTGCAAATATACAAAACTTGCCCCCATGTTTAAGTAAGTTTATTGAAGAAAGCACAAATTCTTTAGCATTTGGAAAATGGTGCATTGCATTTATTGAAAATACTATATCAAATATCCCCTGTTTAATTGGTAATTTGTTTGCGTCCCCGCAAAATAAATTTAATCCTTCATTTATTTTTGCTTTTTTTAACATTCCCAACGATAAATCCAATCCGTATAAAATATTTATTTTATCTATATTCGATAACCAATAACCTGTACCGCAACCAATTTCAATAATTTTTTGCGATTTATCCCTATCGGTAATACTTTGTAATTTATTTACAATTCCCGGTAGTTTACTGGTTTTATATCTTTCATCATATATCTTTGAAACTCGGTTATAATCAGTTTTCATTATTAATCTCAAATATCACTGTATCAAAATACTTATTGTTATATTCATCAATTACTTCTACTTTTAATGTATGTACGCCATTTACTAAATTATTGGGTAATTTACCTCTCCAGATATGTGAAGTATTTTCGGCATGCATCCACGATTTAAATAGTGAAGGGTTGTTTTTGATCATTTTATTTATGGTTGCATCCCCAATTATATAGTTATCTGCTTCAATTTCTGTTTTATCATTCAGAAAAAACTTTACTTTACTATATTTGTTTCCGTTAAAAACATTTGCATAACAAAATAAGCTATCTAAATTTTTATTTAAACCTATCGGTTCAATAATTCTAACTTGATATTCTTTCGGATGATTTAACGGAAAATAACTCTGTTTATAATCGTTTCCGGTAAATTCAAATACATTATAACCTCGCGGCGTTCCGTCTAATTGTAAAGCAAATGGAATACCACGATAATCTTTTAATCCGCTCCACCAACTGCCGCAAACCGCACCGCATATAAACTGTCTAATTTCTTTATTATTTTTTGTATAATAAAAATTGTGTTCTTGTGTATGAGTATGACCGCATAATAAAATTACTTTTTCTCTAACATCTAATATATCAAAAAATTCGTCTTTGTTTAATATTTTATTTGCATCATAATCTCCGCCAATACTATTTACCGGAATATGCATGCTAATTACAACATTCTTACTTTTATCTGTATTTTCTAAATCACTTTTTAACCATATTAGTTGTTGTTTATCAATTCCGCCGGTATAAGTTTTTTTCCCGTCAATTTCACCCTTATAATCAACATTATCCAATACAATAAAATGAACATTACCATATTCAAATGAATAATATTGAGGACCATATACTTTTTTAAAAGTTTCAAAAGATAATTTATCCCCTACGGACTCGTAATCTACATCATGGTTTCCTGGTACAAAGTACATCGGAATATTTAATTTAGATAAAACTTTATTAGTCGGGTCGTATAATTTTTTAATATCATAAACAATATCACCCAAAAATATGGCAAAATTGTAATTTGCATTAACAAATTTGCTAACAAAATCGTCTCGCATATATCCAATTTCTACTTCGTTACGGCTTTGAGGATCGCCTAATACAAGCACATTAAAGTTGTTATTATTTTCCGTTTTGTATAAAGGGAAATACAGCTCGTCATTACTTTTGCCTATTGATTTAATACCACAACTAATTTCATCATCGTACTTGTTATAAAAAATAGGTATATTATATTTGTTCAAAGGTAAATTATAATTAGATGGTTTAACAACAAAAATAAAGTCGTTTTCTCCTTTTGGCAGTTCACATTTTCCGTTTTTATCGGTTTTTACCGTTGTATATTGGTTAGATACTCTTATCCCTTCCAGTACTTTTTCGTTACTATCATAAATTAAGTTATTATTTGTATCCTCAAAAACAGTAATTTTAAATGTTGTTTGAGCAGAACTATAAGTTGCCATTAAACTAATAATTACAATAAAATATATTATTCGTTTTAACATAAAAACCTCAATTGTTTTTGTAAAATTAAAACTAATTAGTTAAATTTTAAAATTAAATAATAATAAATATTCCGCAAACGAAACCTTTTGGTCAATTTTTGTGTTAAAATTTAAACAACAATTCTTAATTAATACAGAGGTAAAAAATGATATCCGAAAAAATGACAGCAGCTTTGAACAAACAACTTAATGCAGAATTATTTGCTTCATATTTATACTTATCGATGGCTGCTTACTTAGAAACTACTCCTTACGAAGGGATGGCTCATTGGATGAAAGAACAATCAAAAGAAGAATACGGTCATGCAATGAAATTTTTTGAGTACATTAACGAAGTTGGGAAACGTGCTAAATTAGAAAAATTAGAAGAACCTAAATTTGAATGGGAATCACCTAAAGCTGCTTTTGAAGGAGCTTATGAGCACGAATTAAAAGTAACAAAAATGATTAACGATTTAGTTGCTTTATGCCGTGAAGAAAATGATTACGCTACAGAAGCTTTCTTAAACTATTTTGTAAAAGAACAAGTTGAAGAAGTTTCTTCAGTTACAAAAATTCTTGATAAATTTGAAGCAATTAACGGTAGCATTGGCGGTATGTTCCAATTAGATAAATCTTTAGGAAAAAGAGAATAGTTTTTTTTCTTGATATTTTTTTAATGCCTGCCCCAAAAGGGTGGGCATTTTTGTTTTAAAGTAACGTGGTGGAATAGTGGAAGGGTGAAACCTGGAAAGGTGGAAAAGTATAAAGAGATAAAGTACCTTACCCAACATTTGTTTGGTTTTTACTTAACCTTAAACATTGCTTTTGAACCAGGATTTTCAGGATAAAAACATTGATTTACAGGATAACACCAATTCTTAATAAGACCCAGCGGGTCGAAATTATTATAACTTACACCGGCTAAAACAAATTAGCCCCGTAGGAGGCGATATTATAAACTGTGGAAAAGTAGAGTAGTTCATCCCCGACAGCGGGTTGGTTTTTACTTAACCTTTAACATTGATTTTTAAACCGGGATTTTCAGAAATAAGATTAATTAAAACGAAAAACCAAAAACTTAATTAGACCCAGAGGGTCGAAATTATTATAACATACAATAGCCTATACTAATTAACCCGTAGGATGCAATATTATAAACAGTGAAACAGTACCTTACCCAACAGCGGGTTGGTTTTTACTTAACCTTTAACATTGCTTTTGAACCAGAATTTTCAGGATAAAAACATTGATTTACAGGATAACACCAATTCTTAATAAGACCCAGCGGGTCGAAATTATTATAACTTACACCGGCTAAAACAAATTAGCCCCGTAGGAGGCGATATTATAAACTGTGGAAAAGTAGAGTAGTTCATCCCCAACAGCGGATTGGTTTTTACTTAACCTTTAACATTTAACATTTAACCTTAATAATTTAACCTTCAACACTTAAAATTAAATACTTAAAATCTATTCAAAATTTTTTTTATTTTTTTCTTTTCATTTAGTATTTTTTTTTGTAAATTTGTTTTCTATTATATTTAGAATTGGAGAAGAAATGTCTCGTACATGTCAAATTACCGGTGTTAAACCCAAAAGCGGTCACAGCATTTCGCATGCACATAATAAATCTAAACGTAGATTTTTACCAAACTTACAAAAGAAAAGAATTTGGGTTAAAGAATTAGGACGTTTTGTTGCCGTTAAATTAAGCACACGTGCTTTAAGAACTATTGCTAAAAACGGTACAGCCGAATTAGCTCAGTTAGTTAGAGATAACAAAATCTAAGAGTTTTATACTATTTAAAATAAAAGCTCATACCTATTAAGATATGAGCTTTTTTAGTTTTAAATTTTTTATCTATCTTGATTTTGTTTCTCTACTTCCCGTGTTTCCTCTATTAGTATTAGTCTCTCTTTTTACTTCGGTTCTTTCTTGTCTTACTTCAGTATTGTTCGATTTGTTTTCATTACTTCTTAAAGTTCCCGAAGTATTTCTTTCTACCTGACGGTTTTCAAAAGTCTGTTTGTTTTCTACTCTATTAGTTTCAACTTTACGTTCCGTGTTATTGCTTCTTAACGTTGAATTATTTTTATCAATATTATTATTTTCTCTGTTTATTCTTACATCGTTATTTCTTATAGTAGTGTTGTCAGTTTTATTATTTTTTATGATATTATTTTCTCTATCAACCGAAGAACCATTTTCTCTATTAAATTTTGTATCATTATTTCTAATTATTTCAGAACTTGAATTTTCATTCTTCCTTTCAATTTTATAATTTTCGTCAACAACTCTATCTAACTTTAATGATGTTCTGCCAACCGAATTTTTTGCATCATATCTTTCAACATTTGAATATTTTCTTGTTTCTATTTCATTTGGTATATATCTTTTAACCTCGGTAATTGATGGACGCAAATCTTTAATATTATCAGTATTTACAATGTTTCGTTCTGCAAATCTATATCCGCTTTTATTTTCTATAAAATCTCTATTTATTCCATGGTTAAATATTCTTTCTTTTGTATGCGTATAATTGTTTCTAATTTTAGTATTGCGATACAATGATTTTTTATAATGCGATTTTAATCCGTAACCCCAAACATTATCATTACAAAAATGTTTATATCTTACAAAGTACCAATAATTTATAGGAGCAGTCCAACTAAAGGTAAAAACTATACCGGTATTGTATCTAAATAAAGCATAAGGAGGTAATGGTGCCCAACCAATATAATCATCGTCATATCTCCATTCTACCCAAGCCGGTGCCCAATCATAACTAGGATACCAAACCCAACCATAATAATCATCAAAAAACCATCTACCGTAATGGTATGTTATATAACCGAATGATTCGTAACTATCCCAATACCATCCGTCACTGGTCCACAACCAACGACCTACACTATAAGGCTGCCAATCTAAACCCATATTCCAAGGTTTCCAAACATATACCCCGTTTTCTATCTCATACCAATCGCCAAATGAATTTAAGGAATTATAAAAGTACCCAAAATTAACTCCAACCCTAAATGATATCTTGGTTTCGCTTATTATGTTAAACGAGAATAAAAGAACTAATATTAAAATCATCTTTTTCATTGTGTACCTCGGTTTTTAATAATTCTGACAAAATAAATACAAGTATCGTACCATACTTAAAACCGATAATATTTATTATATTTTTACCATATTTACTAATTAAGCTTCTTTTACATAAAATTTTATGTCTATAAAACAATACAACAACATGTAAAAAGTGCACAAATTTTGTATTGCAAATTGAAATTAATTATTTATTTTTACCTTATATAAAACACAAAATAGAGGATAAATTATGAACCGTTTTTTTAAGTATTCTATTATTATTGCAGGAATATCCGGTTTATTAATAGGATGTAAACCAAAAGAAACTAAACAAGAAACAAGTGAATTGGAAATTATGAAAGCAAAAGTAGATCAATTTGCCGAAGTGCAAGTTAATTACGACCACAATATT
Organism: Melioribacteraceae bacterium; assembly: GCA_036743235.1. Lineage (GTDB taxonomy): Bacteria > Bacteroidota > Ignavibacteria > Ignavibacteriales > Melioribacteraceae > JAEXOD01. The sequence continues at coordinate 1,379 of DAINPX010000073.1, read as the reverse complement.
TTAGATGAAAAACAGAAAGTTGTATTACAAAAACTTTATGAAGCTTCTAAAATTATGGATGAAATATTTTTAGAACAAGTTTACCATAAAAATTTTGAGATTAAAAAGGCATTGGAAAACTCCAACGATCCTGTAGATGCAGTAAGATTACAATACTTTAATATAATGTTTGGACCTTTTGACCGATTAGACCATAACAAGCCTTTTTATGGAACAGAAACAAAACCACTTGGAGCAAATTTCTATCCCGCTGATATTACAAAAGAAGAATTTGAAAACTATGTTAAAGCTAATCCAAATAAAGAAAAAGAATTAACCAGTGAATTTACCATAATCAAAAGAGAAGGTAAAGATTTAGTTGCAGTACCTTATAGTATTGCCTATAAAGAAAAGTTAGAAAAAGCTGCAAAATTATTAAATGAAGCAGCTGATTTTGCCGAAAATTCTTCATTAAAAAAATACTTGCAACTACGAGCAAAAGCGTTTTTAAGTAATGATTATTACGAAAGTGATGTTGCTTGGATGGATTTAAAGGATCACGGTATCGAAGTAGTTATTGGTCCTTACGAAGTTTATGAAGACGAAATGTTTAATTATAAAGCAGCTTTTGAAAGTTTTTTAACTATAGTCGATCCGATAGAAACAAAAAAACTTGAAATATTTAAAAACTACTTAGATGCAATAGAAGAAAATTTACCTTTGGCAAAAGAATACAAAGGTTATAAACGTGGCAGCGAATCACCTATTTACGTTGTTCAAGAAGTATTTGGTGCCGGCGATAATAAATCCGGTGTACAGACTTTAGCATTTAATTTACCGAATGACGAAAGAGTTAGGCAAGCAAAAGGATCGAAGAAAGTAATGTTAAAAAATATTCACGAAGCAAAATTTGAAAAATTATTAAAACCCATAGCTCAACTCGTGCTTGATGAAAAAGAATTATCTTATGTAACATTTAACGGATTTTTTAATCATACATTAATGCACGAAATTTCACATGGAGTAGGACCCGGACTTATTACTAAAGACGGTAAAAAAACTGAAGTTAAAAAAGAATTAAAAGAAACATATAGTAAAATTGAAGAATGCAAAGCAGATGTTTTAGGAATGTTTAATAATATTTTAATGCTCGAAAAAGGTGTATATCCAAAGGGATTTGATAAAGAAATTTATACTACATTTTTAGCGGGAATTTTCCGTTCGGTTCGTTTTGGTATTTCGGAAGCACACGGTTCAGCTAATGCAATTATCTATAACTATTTGTTAGAAAAGGGAGCATATACCTATAGCGAACAGACCAAAAAAGTAAGTGTAAATTTTGATAAAATTAACGAAGGTATTAAAAGTTTAGCCGAACTAATTTTAACTACTCAAGCAAA
>DAINPX010000072.1:0-11184 GCA_036743235.1 Melioribacteraceae bacterium | reverse complement strand
GCTCCGGATTAACCTACAAACTTGGTTTTGATGACGAAGTTAAAGAAACTGATTCTGTGATACTTTCCAATGGTGTTAAAATAATAGTTGACGGAAAAAGTTTATTTTATTTAATGGGGTGTGAACTTGACTATAGCAGCGGATTGAACGGTAAAGGCTTTATTTTTAATAACCCAAATGCCAAAAAAACTTGTGGTTGCGGCGAATCATTTGGAGTATAAATTATGGATAGAAGAAAATTTATTACCGCTTTAGGAACTATAGGGGCATTTTCCGTTGTTAATAAGATAGAAGGAATAACAAATAAAATAAATAAAAATATAGGAATTACTAAAATGGGAAAATTTGAACAAGCTAAATTATCATATGCTTACAATGCATTAGAGCCATATATTGATGCAATGACAATGGAAGTACATTATAGCAAACATCATGCAGCATACACAACTAATTTTAATAAAGCAGTTGAAGGACCGGAATTTGAAGGTAAAAACGAATTTGAAATATTTGCCGAAGTATCAAAATATCCTGCTGCAGTACGTAATAACGGCGGCGGATGGTACAACCATAACTTATTTTGGCAAATTATGGGACCTAATAAAGGCGGAGTTCCTACTAACGAAGTAGGAAAAGCAATTGAAGTGGAATTTGGTTCGTTTGATAAATTCAAAGAATTATTTAATAATGCTGCTGCAACACGTTTTGGTAGTGGTTGGGCTTGGTTAGTAGTTGTAAACGGTAAACTTGTTGTAACATCTTCACCAAATCAAGATAATCCTTATATGGATATTGCCGATGTAAAAGGTACTCCGATTTTATTACTTGATGTTTGGGAACATGCTTATTACTTAAAATACCAGAACAGAAGACCCGAATATATTAACAATTTTTGGAATGTAGTAAATTGGGATGAAGTGAATAAACTTTATTTGGCTGCAAAATAATTATTAAAGAATAACTAACACCCTCTGTAATAAGAATATCATTAGATATATCTTGTTTAATCCTCGATAGGCAACTATCGAGGATTTTTTTTTATGCTAAATAGATTTTTTCGGACTTCTTAAAATCAAAATTGGTTTCGCAATAATATAGTTTCAACTGATTTGTTAAATTATAAACCAATAACTATACAATTAAATGGAAATTTGGATTGGATATATGTATAAAAACGGAAATTTATAAGCTTAATATAATTACGAGATGATCTGCTAATACCGGTAAATGGGGAATAATAAAGGAAAATATAACATGCTTAATTAATTTAATATAAATTGGACTGTATGAAAATGGATTTATAACTTATTATAAATAAATAAGTTATAAATATTGGATTATCATTATAAGATAAAACATTTATTAATTAAAAGCAATAAAATAAAGTTTGAAAATGTAAATAAAAATTAAAAAAATACTTGCGGATTACAATAAGTTTGTATATTTTTTCTTTGTTAAAAAAACGGATAAGAGTATATTTTAATTAAAAAATACTTATAATCCGAGTTAAAAATAAATCTATTTGGAGAAGATATGAGTAGTAAAGATTTTAATCCCTTCGAAATGGCACAAGCGCAATTTGATAAGGTAGCAGATATTCTCTCGTTGGATGAAGGGACAAGAGAATTATTAAGAGAACCTTTAAGAGAATATCATTTTAGCATACCGGTACGTATGGATGACGGTACTGTAAAGGTATTTAAAGGATTTAGAATTCAACATAATGATGCTCGCGGTCCTGCAAAAGGCGGAATACGTTTTCACCCTCAGGAAACAGTTGATACTGTAAGAGCTTTAGCAATGTGGATGACTTGGAAATGTGCAGTTGTTGATATACCTTTAGGCGGTGGAAAGGGAGGAGTAATATGCGATCCTCATCATTTAAGCCAATATGAACAAGAAAAAATATGCCGCGGTTTTATGCGTCAATTACATAAAGATGTCGGTCCTTTACGCGACGTTCCTGCACCTGACGTAATGACAAACGGGCAACATATGTTATGGATGTTAGATGAATATGAAGCAATTAAAGGCGAAAAATATCCCGGCTTAATTACCGGAAAACCAGTTGGTATGGGAGGTTCGTTAGGAAGAACCGAAGCTACCGGATATGGTGTTATTTATACATTACGCGAAGCAATACGCGAACACGGTATGGATATAAAGAACACAGTAGCAAGCGTTCAAGGATTTGGAAACGTTGCACAATATGCAATTCAGTTATTTACTCAATTAGGCGGTAAAGTTGTTGCAGTTGCTTGTTGGGATCATAAAGATAAGGTTTCTTATACTTATAGAAAACTTGACGGTGTTAATTTAGAAGAATTAATGGCAATTACCGATAAATTTGGCGGAATTGATAAAGATAAAGCCAAAGAATTAGGTTATGAAATATTAGATGCGGAAGCGTGGATGGAACAAGATGTTGATGTTTTAATTCCGGCTGCTATCGAAAACCAAATTCGTGAAGATAACGTTGGTAAAATTAAACCAAGAGTAAAAATTATTGCAGAAGGAGCTAATGGACCGACAAGACCAGAAGCAGACAAAGTATTATTTGAAAGAGGTATTTTTGTAATTCCGGACTTTTTAGCAAATGCCGGTGGTGTTACATGTAGCTATTTTGAACAAGTACAATGCAATATGAACTATTTCTGGGAAAAAGAAGAAGTTCTTACCAAATTAGATCAAAAAATGACAAACGCTTACTTAGCCGTTAGCGAATTAGCAAGAAAACGAAATTTATATATGCGTGATGCTGCTTATGTTATTTCTATTCAGCGTGTTGCATCAGGTTGTAAACAAAGAGGCTGGGTATAAAACTATAAAAAATAAATAAATTTAATATAGCTTTTAATAACCGGTTATATAAAATTCTTGTTTTATTTAATATTTTTTAAGATATTATTAGCAAAATAAGAAAATTTAATATAACCGGTTTTTTATTTTAGCGGGGTAAAAATGTCAGAAATACACTCTAATATTGAAGGATTAATTAACGATTTACAGGAAAGGGCAAAAGAATTAAATTGTTTGTTTAATGTAGAAGAGATATTAAGCAATAATGAAATTTCTATTGATGAAGCTTTACAATCTATTTCTAAAATTTTACCTACAGGATTTCAGTATCCGCCTATTACAGAAATACTTATTTTTTATGAGGATAGAGTATTTATGAGTAATAAGTTTAGAGAAACTCCTTGGTGTTTATCTACAGATATTGCGGTGCAAGATAAAATTATCGGTTCGGTAAATGTGTATTATATGAAAGAAATGCCACAATCCGATGAAGGTCCTTTTTTTAAAACCGAAAGAAAGTTATTAAATACTATTTCGCATAGAATTGGTTTTTTTATATTACACAGAAAACTTAAATCGGTGTTTCATGATTTAGATTCGGTAAAAAATAGAACGGAAGGAGAAAATAGACCTGAATGGATTATAATTTTGGATATGTTAAAAAAAACAGATCCAAAATTATTTAAAAGTATTATAAGAAAATTATTATACTTAATGTGTTGGAGCGGTATTGAGGAAGCGGAACTATTAATGCAAACATCAAGCAACCAAAGTATGTCTCAGGATGGAGCATTGGTTGACGAAAATAAACCGATAAAAAAATCCCCGATAAATAATAAAGAGTATATTGATGCGGTATTAGCGTTAACAAATACTTACTTAAAAGAAAATGAAATATTGGCAAAAATTCAAAAATGGATTCAAGAGGATAAATCCAGCTCTTTAATGAAAGTTGTTGAAAGTTTATATTCTTCCCTTGCAGATATTGGAGATGCGTTACGAAAGTACTTTCATTTAACCAGCGAGAAAATTGAATTATCACCGTCTGCAGATAAAGGATTACGAGTTGCATTATTAAGGCGTTTTTTTACAGAACAGCTTGGATTTATTAGCATTGCCCAACAATTTGTAACTTTAGCAGATTTTTTTGAATTGATTGATAAAATAATATTTCCGCCGCAAAGCCATGGTAAATTGGGTGGAAAAAGTGCCGGTATTTTTCTTGCCGCACAAATTATTAAAAAGCACAATATGAATTTTGATACTTACGGCGAAATTAAAACACCTAAAACATGGTATATTACAAGCGATGCGATGATTTATTTTATTCAATATAACAATTTGGAGGAAGTAATTGAGCAAAAATATAAAGAGATAGATGAGGTTAGAATAGAATATCCTCATATTGTGCAAGTATTTAAAAACAGTGAATTTCCGCCTGAAGTTATAAAAGGATTAAGTATAGCTCTGGATGATTTTGGAGATAAGCCAATTGTTGTTAGAAGCAGCAGTTTATTGGAAGATCAAATTGGAGCTGCTTTTTCGGGCAAATATAAGTCGTTATTTTTGGCAAATAGAGGGACAAAACAAGAAAGATTAATTGCGTTAATGGATGCAATTGCCGAAGTTTATTCATCCGTATTTAGTCCGGATCCTATAATGTATAGGACAGAACGCAATTTAATAGATTTTGACGAAGAAATGGGAATCATGATTCAAGAGGTTGTTGGTACTCAAGTAGGTAAATATTATTTCCCGTCTTTTGCAGGTGTTGCTTTTAGCAATAATGAGTTTAGGTGGTCGCCAAGAATAAAAAGAGAGGACGGGTTAGTAAGATTAGTACCCGGGTTGGGGACACGAGCCGTAGATAGGGTAGGAGATGATTTCCCTATATTATTAGCACCCGGGCAGCCAAATTTAGTTGTAAACGTAACCGTTGAAGAAAAAATAAAATATAGCCCGACAAAAATTGATGTTATTAATTTGGAAACAAATGAATTTGAAACTAAAAATATTTTTAATGTATTAAAAGAAGTCGGCGAAAAAATACCTTCGGCTCATAAAATAGTTTCTGTTGTTGAAGGAAATCATATACGTAATCCAATTGGATTTGAACTCGATTTTGAAACTGATGATTTAGTGGTTACGTTCGACAATTTAATTCATAATACAAGATTTATTAAAAAAATTCAAGAGTTATTACGTCTTTTAGAGAGTAAAATTCAATCACCCGTAGATATAGAATTTGCAAGTGACGGGACAGACTTTTATTTATTGCAATGCCGTCCTCAAAGTTATTCAAAAGATATTGCACCAAGTCCTATTCCAAAGGAGATTCCTGCAAGTCAGTATATCTTTTCTGCAGATAGATATGTATCAAACGGTAGAGTTCAAGATATTACTCATATTGTTTATGTAGATCCTATAAAATATGGTGAATTGCCCACAAAAGACGATTATTTGGCGGTTGGCAGAGCAGTTGGCAAATTAAACAAGTTATTACCCAAAAGGCAATTTATATTAATGGGACCCGGAAGATGGGGAAGCAGAGGCGACATTAAACTTGGAGTTAACGTAACTTATTCCGATATTAATAATACCGCAGTATTAATTGAAATAGCCCGAAAAAAAGGGAATTATGTGCCCGATTTATCATTTGGAACTCATTTTTTTCAAGATTTGGTTGAAGCATCAATAAGATATTTACCTTTATATCCGGATGATCCGGGTATTGTGTTTAATGATGCTTTTTTTAATGAATCGGATAATCATATTGCTGATATTTTGCCGGAATTTGAATTCTTGAGTAATGTAATAAAAATAATTGATGTACCGAAACAGACAGGGGGATTGATATTAAAAATATTGATGAATGCCGAAGTTGACCAAGCAGCCGGATTTTTATCTACTCCTTCTCACGATTATGTGCCGACTGAACAATTTACAGAAGTTATTGAAAAACATACAGCCGACCATTGGAAATGGCGTTATAAAATGGCAGAAAAAATTGCAGGAAGTATTGATGTAAAAAAATACGGAATAAAAGCATTTTACATTTTAGGGAGCACAAAAAATGCTACGGCAACGGCAAGCAGTGATATTGATATTATTATTCATGTATTAAATCATAAAGATAAAATAACGGCACTTAAAAACTTTTTAGAAGGCTGGAGTACTTCGTTAAGCGAATTTAATTATTTGCGAACAGGTATTAAAACAGACGGATTATTGGACTTTCATCTAATAACGGATGAAGATATTGTAAATAAAACAAGTTGGGCACAAAAAATAGGTGCTTCTACCGACTCGGCTAAGCCTTTGTTAATTGTTGATGTAGAGAAAGAACTATTTGATGAGTAAGAGATGAAAATTTCAATAATAAATTACGATAGCGTATCAGCAGAGCATATATTAAAATTACTTAACAAAATAAATATTAGCGTTAAGTTGATTACGGATGAAATTAACATATGTAATTCCGATATTATTATTATGCCGGATTGTAATGATTTATTAAAGGCTAATAGAAAACTCCAGTTATTTAATCTCTCTAATGTTATAAAAATTATTAATAAAAAAATAATTGGTATTAATAACGGAATGTTTTTAATGTGCTCTAATATAATAGGATGTAATAGCTCCGGTTTGGGATTATTTCATTCCGATGTATATAAATTTAATGAAACGCAAACACATAATTTTTTATTTTCAGATTTAAATACTACTAAACAAGCATGCGTTAAATTAGAAAATTTAGAAGGTGGGGTAAGATTTAATAGCAGTTATTATATTTTGGAAAATGATAATACTTGTATATCTGCAAAGATAAACCGAATACCAATAAGCATTTTAAATAAGCATAATAATTATATTGGTTTAAATTTAGATTTAAGTGATGAAAACGAAACGGACTGTAAACTATTATATAAGATAATTGGTGCTTAAAAAAAATCCCCCTTGTAAAATTAAGGGGGATTTTCAATTTTTATTTAATCAATTCTATATAATTTGTGTTTCCCGAAAAATCTTTTCTTGTAGCTGTCATTCCAGTAGCCTCCATCAATAACTTTAACTCAAGTTTTGTATTGGTTTCCGCTTTTTGCATAATGCCCTTATCAACATTGAATAAAATATTTCCGGCACCCGAAATTTTTGGTTCGCTAAAAGTATAATTTACTCCTCTTTCCGATACCTTATTTTTCCCTTCATAACTTGTACTTAACGATAAATCGATATTTGCAAGAAGTTCATCATCAAGTTTTAAGAAATTTCTTACTGTATATGTAGTTGTATTGTTAAGTTTATATACCATTAATGCCGAAGGGTAGGAGAAAGTCCATGTCGAATCTTTACCGATTTTTTTATTGGGAAGTCTTCTAAAAAATTGTTGTAACAATGGTTTTAATGCAGTTTCGTTTATATTAACAATATACTGTTGTTTCTCTTCTGCTTTTACGCTATCCTTTAATCCTTGTAAATTTATTATATTATCCACAATTTTGGCAGTTTTAAATACTTCAATTATTTCTCCAATTTTATTTACACGGATACCAAACGGTACATTATACATCGCTTCATATTCAATAAAATTCTTCTTATCTTCTACTTTTACGGGTTTTCCGCCTTTAAAAGTGTGTTTTTTTCCGTTAGCAACTACATCAACATCAATATCAGAAAGTACAACGCTAAATTCGGTATTTTTATCGGCATCAACTTCTCTAACTTCAAAATCGAACTTATAGTTTACTGTCTGATTTAATTCCGTTCTCATGGTTGTATCGGTTTTCATTTCCTGTCCCTGACCCGAAACGGTTTTCATTTTATAAGAAAACTTATCACCGGTTTTAAATTTATATGCTAAATCAAACGTTTTTGAGCCAACATCTTCAACTTCCGGTTTAGAAGCTTCTTTTTTATCATTGTTTCCGCATGAAACAAAAATGGCTATTAATAAAAATAATAATAGTGTTTTTTTCATTGTTCTCTCTAATTATATAATAAATACTTATTTCTATTTTTTGTAAAATTTTCTAACTCTGGTGACCATGTAGAAAAAATATCATCCAAAGATTTACCGGATCGAATATACTCTTCCAATATCGAACTACCGTATAATCTATCAATAGATTTTTTTCTGAATTCAAATTTTTCAGGGTATAATTTATTTACTTCATAAATAATGGTAATACCTAATTTAACGGCATCAAAATTTTTAGATTTATCTATTGCTAATTGAATTCCAAAACATTTATTATCTTTATATTTAGGGTTAGAAGCCATGTTTGGGATATCGACAGGTGTATATTCAACGGGTAAAAATTTTATTCCTTCAAATTTATATTTCTCTAAATTTTGTATAAGTTCTTTGTTGTTAATGTAAGGGGCACCGAAAGTTAAAAATGGTTTATCTGTACCTCTCCCTTCAGAAATGTTAGTACCTTCAAGCAAACATAAGCCGGGGTACACCATTGCAGCATCTAAATTAACCATATTAGGAGATGGATTAATCCATTTTAAATCTGTATCGGAAAATAAATCTTTTCGATTCCAATTTTCTATTTTAATTATTTGTAAATCGGCTTTTAAATCTTTACCGAGCAATCCTTCTTGGTTAAAGAAATTTGCTAGTTCTCCGATAGTTAATCCGTGTTGAATAGGAATTGGTGCTATTCCAACAAATGATAAATAATTTTTTTCTGTTATATTTCCGCTAACATTAATTCCTCCAATCGGGTTAGGTCTATCTAATACAATTACAGGAATATTGTTTTCAGCACCGGCTTGAAGGGTATAAAATAAAGTAGATATAAATGTATAAAAACGAGCACCAATATCTTGAATGTCAAAAATTAGTAAGTTTATATCTTTAAGCATTTCTTTAGTCGGTTTATTAATTTTACCATATAAAGAATAAACAGGAATACCGGTTTTAGGGTCTTTACCGTCTGTAATGCTATGTCCGTCAGGTGCATCTCCTCGTATTCCGTGCTCGGGTCCAAATAAAGCTAAAATTTTAAAATTTTTAATACCGGATAAAGTATCAACCAAATGAGTTCCGTTTTTTAATATTGCAGTATGGTTTGTAACAATACCGATATTCTTCCCTTCCAAAATATTTAACCTATCTTTTAAAAGAATATCTGCACCGCACTTAACTTCACTTAAGTTTTCGTTTACTGCACAGCTTATTAAGTTTAAATAACTAATAAAAACAATAAAAAATAATATTCTAAACATAAATTCACCTAATTTTATTCTTAGCAATCATCCAAGCAGCCAAAGTCATTCCGTCCCAAATAGTATTGTTCTCAATTAATTGTTCAATTTGTTCAGAAGTAAAAAAATCAATTTCAAAATCCTCGGTAAAATCTTTTTTAAGCGGAGAATAAAATAAATCTTTTGCTAAATATAAATAACATATTTCATCGGCAACGCCCGAATAAGGAGCAAAATAACCGATTTTAGTTAAACTGTTACAGCTATAGCCGGTTTCTTCTCTTAATTCTTTTATAGCATTTTCTTCAATAGAAAACCCTTCTTCCACTCCTCCGCACGGAAACTCAATACTATCCATGTCATTTAAGTATCTATATTGTTTTGTCAGAATAATTCTGTTATCGGAAGTTAAAGGGATAACCATTGACGAACCTCTTGTTTGAACGTAATGGTATTCTCCCGCAAACTTTTCATCAATTAAAAAATTGTCAATTTTATAAGTCCAGAACTTATTATTAGCAAATATTTTTTCGGATACTTTTTTCCACTTTTTCAACAAATTAAAAACCTGTAATATCTAAAAGTTCTTTTCTACTAAAAAAATGTGCAATTTCTTTTTCTGCATTTTCATCGCAATCGCTTCCGTGTACAGTATTTTCTTGCATACTTTTAGCAAAAATTTTTCTAATAGTTCCTTCCTCAGCTTTTGCCGGATCGGTTGCCCCTATTAACTTCCTAAAATCGGCAACGGCATTTTCTTTTTCAAGAACAATAGGAATGCAAGGTCCCGAAGTCATATAATCAACCAAACTATTAAAAAAAGGTCTATCTTTATGTACTTCGTAAAAGCCTTTTGCCGAGTCAGAACTTAATTTTACTGATTTTAATGCAACTATTTTAAAACCGGCTTCAGAAATTTTTAATATAACCTGACCAATATAATTATTTTTCAAACAATCGGGTTTTAGAATAGCTAAAGTTCTATTATTCAATTTAACCTCGTTATTTTTCTAAAAGTTTTTTCATAGTAATGCCAATTTCAGCAGGGGATTGAACAACTGCAATTCCGCAATCCTGCATAAATTCCATTTTTTCTTTTGCAGTCCCCTTACCTCCGGAAATAATAGCTCCGGCATGTCCCATTCTACGTCCAGGAGGTGCAGTTTGTCCGGCAATAAATCCTACAACCGGTTTCTTTACACTTTCTTTAATAAAACTTGCTGCTTCTTCTTCTGCGCTGCCGCCAATTTCACCAATCATAATAATTCCGGTAGTTTCATCGTCTTCATTAAATAGTTTAATTATATCTATAAAACGAGAACCAATAACGGGATCACCACCTATTCCTACACAAGAAGATTGCCCGATTCCAAGATCACTTAATTGTTTTACAGCTTCGTAGGTTAAAGTTCCGCTTCGAGAAACTACACCGATATTACCGGGCAGATGTATAAATCCGGGCATAATTCCTATTTTAGCCTTACCCGGAGAAATAATACCCGGACAGTTAGGACCTATTAATCTTACTTGTTTGTTTCTTATTACATTATATACTTTAACCATATCTTCGGCAGGGATACCTTCAGTAATGCAAACTATTAAACCAATACCTGCTTCAGCATCTTCTAAAATGGCATCGGCCGCAAAAGCAGGAGGTACAAAAATAGCTGCTGCATTTGCACCTGTATGTTTAACAGCTTCTTTAACTGTATTAAAAACAGGAATACCGTTATGGGTGGTTCCGCCTTTACCCGGCGTAACTCCTGCAACAACTTTTGTTCCGTATTCAATCATTTGTGATGCATGGAAAGAACCTTCTCCTCCGGTAATTCCTTGCACTAATACTTTTGTTGATTTGTCTAATAAAATACTCATGGGTTAACCTGATATTTTTATTTTAAATATTGTCAATTTGCTTAATTAAATTAAATAGTTCGTTTTCGTTAAATTGTTTAGTCATTAATTGTGCTCCAATCGGTAATCCTTCTTTATTTTTACCTATCGGAATATTAATACCCGGAATTCCGGCAAGGTTTGCCGAAGTTGTATAAATATCGCTCAAATACATTTCTAAGGGATTTGTAGATTTTTCACCGATATTAAATGCAACAGTTGGAGTAGTAGGTGTAAGAATAATATCAACAGTTTCAAAGGCTTCATCAAAATCTTTTT
>DAINPX010000071.1:0-11286 GCA_036743235.1 Melioribacteraceae bacterium | reverse complement strand
TCCATTATTCGGTCATCAATACAGCCATATGTTTATAGATTTTAGAAATATACACGATAAATTTACTAAAAATTTGGGTGTAGATTATTTCGAAAATTCTCGTTTGGCGGTATTAACACAACAACAATACTCAATAGAAAATCCATATGGTTTTATAGGATACGATTCGTTAACTTGGGGTATTACTGCATGTGACGGACCGGGTGAAAACTATAATACCGAAAAACAAAAATTTTTATGGTATGCCGGAAGAGGAAGTTCTGGAAGTATTTATAATTATTTTGATGATGGTACTATTGCCCCTACTGCCTCGGCTTCATCAATTGTTTTTGCACCGGAAATAGTGATTCCTACAATAAAGAATATTTTAGATAAATACGGAAAAAAAGGTCTATGGGGTAAATACGGTTTGAAAGATGCATTTAACCCAACAGCAAACTGGATAGCAACCGATTATTTGGGAATTGACCAAGGACCGATTGTTTTAATGATTGAAAATTTTAAAAACGGTTTTGTTTGGAATTATACAATGAAAGATCCTATAATAAAAAAAGGATTAGAAATTTTATTTAAACATTAGAATAGTATATTATTAATTTAATAAATTTGAATAAAAGGTATTTAAAATATATTTTAAATACCTTTTTTATTTTGATAATATGGCTTAATATTTGCTTCATTAAAGAAAACGGTTATTATATGATTAAATGGTTAAACTCAACCCTAAGAAATAAAATACTTTTTGGTTTTTTTACCGTTCTTTTGATAATGGTAATAATAACATTATTTGGTGTTTATAACTTTTATATAATAAATCAATCTTTAAAAAGGACGATTGCACAAAATCATAGTAGTATTGTTGCAGCTGACAATATGGGAAAGGCAATTGATAAACAAATTTTAGCAATTAATTTATTTTACGGTGATGATTTAATTAAAGGGGACAGTTTATTTAAAGAGGCAAAAACCGAATTTGTATATTGGTATTTAAAGGCTAAAGAAACAGCGTTTACTTCCAAAGAAAAAATTTTATTGGATAGCTTAAACTCTGATTATATAGAATTTTTAAAGAAAACTTATTCTACAAAATATTTAGATAAATCAGGGAGATTAAATATTCTTGGATTTGATAGAAAGAATGAAGAGTTTTTACGAGATATTAATAGAATAAAACAACAATGCTACGGAATTTTTGATATTAATAATAATATTTTAAAAGGGATAATACAAAAAACCGATTCCATAATAGATTCTACAACAAAATTTTTAGTAGTATTTTTAATATTTGGAATAGCATTCAGTTTGTTTTTTAGTATAAAATTTTCTAATTATTTAATAACCCCATTAAAAAATTTGATAAAAAGTATTCGATTTATTGCAGAAGGAAATTTTAGCGAAAAAATTAAAAACAACTATCCGGATGAATTGGGTAAATTGGCAATTGAGTTTAATTCAATGAGTAGTAAACTAGAAAAATATGAAAAAATGAATATTGATAGGATGCAATATGAAAAACAAAAAGCCGATACAATAATAGAGAGCATTAATGAACCGGTTGTAATAACTGATGAAGATTTATGTATTTATAAGGCAAATAAAGAATTTTTAGATTTTTTTGAATTTAATGTAATGAATCAAAATTTAATGCATTTGCTTGTTGAAAATAAGTTTTTTGAATCTGAACAAGTTAAAAATTTGAAGGATAACACTTTAACTGATATAATTATAGTAAATAATAAAAATGTGAGAACCCAGTATTTTAAAATTATCAGATCACTTGTTGAAATTACCGATAGCTCACTTTCGGGATATGTGTTTGTTTTTCATGATATTACGCGTTTTAGAGAAATTGATAAACTTAAATCGGAATTTATTGGCAAAGTATCGCACGAGTTGAAAACTCCGTTAACTTCGATGGGAATGGCTTTAGGAATAATTGAAGATGGAATTGTTGGAACATTTACAACCGAACAAAACAATATAATTACAGCAATAAAAGAAGATTATACAAGATTAAAAAAATTAGTACATGAAATATTAGAATTAACAAAGTTGGAATCGAATAAAATACACTTAAATATAGCCGATATAGAAACAAAAATGTTAATAGAAAGTTTGAAAAAAAACTTCTTTTTTCAAATTGAAGAGAAAAAAATATTCTTTGATTTTAAAATTACATCCGGAGCCGAATATATTAAAGCAGACTATGATTACATAATAAGAGCATTAGATAATATTATGGCAAATTCCATCAAATTTACCGAAAAAGGAGGTAAAATTGAAATAAAGGCATATTGTGATGATTTTAATAATTATATTTCGGTAAGTGATAACGGAATCGGAATGAATCAAAAAGATATTGATAGAGTATTTGATAAATTTGTTCAAATTAAAGATAATATACCCGGAAGTGTAGGTTTAGGTTTGTCGATTGCAAAAGAAATAGTAGATTTACATAAAGGTGAAATACTTGTAAAAAGTGAGATTGGAAAAGGTAGTTGTTTTATTGTAAAACTTAATAGGAACTAGAATGCAAAAAGGGAAAATTGCTGTTATTGATGATGAAGTAAATATTTTAAAAATGATTGACTTATCATTAAGTGCAAAAGGATTTCAAGTGGAAATATTTTCAAATCCCTTGGATGCTTTGAAAAGATTTAGAGAAACTTATTTTGATATAGCTTTTATTGACCTTAAAATGCAACCAATAAACGGTCTTGAAGTACTTTCGGAATTAAAAAAAATATCTGCTGAAACAACAGCAATTATGATGACGGCTTATAGCTCTATAGAAACAGCAGTAGAGGCAATAAAAAAAGGAGCTTATGATTATATTGCAAAACCTTTTAATAATAAAGAGTTTCAATATTTTGTTGATCGTGTTTACGATTATCATTGTATGAGTAAGGAGTTAAGAGATTTAAAGTTACAAGTAAACGAGCTTTATAGTAATGATGATATAGTAACACAAAATGGCAAGATGTCTGATATAATAAATATTAGTAAAGATATTGCTGATAGCGATATTCCGGTGTTAATTGAAGGCGAAAGTGGTACCGGAAAAGAATTAATGGCAAGGTTTATTCATCAAAACAGCAATAGAAAAGATCATCCATTTATTGCAATAAATTGTGCTGCTATACCTGAAAACTTATTTGAGAGCGAACTTTTTGGTCATGCAAAAGGTTCATTTACAGGTGCCATTAAAGACAGAGTAGGGCGTTTAGAGATGGCAAATAAAGGAACAATTTTTTTTGATGAAGTTGCAGAATTACCAAAGCCAATGCAGGTTAAATTATTAAGATTTTTACAAAATATGGAATTTGAAAGAATTGGGGAAAGTTTTACAAGAAAGATTCAAGTTCGAATAATAAGTGCTACTAATAGAGATATAGAAAAAGATCTGGCTTCAGGTGATTTACGTGAAGACTTTTTTTATAGAATCAGTGCCGTACGATTGAAACTACCGCCATTGAGAGAAAGAAAAGAAGATATTCCGGTATTATTAATTCATATGCTGAATAGAGGAGAAAGTGATATTAATTATAGTGTTGATGCAGAAACCGTAAAGTTATTAATGCAATATGACTATCCGGGGAACATTCGTGAATTTGAAAACGTAATAAGAAGAGTAAAAGCTCTATCTAAAAAGGGGAATATTACAACCGATTTATTGCCTTTTGAAATTCAGAACATCCAGAATAAAACTTTCAAAACTGATATACCAAAACTTGAAGACCTTGAGAAAGAACACATCCTGAATGTACTAAAAATAACTTCAAATCCCAAGGAAGCGGCAA
The DNA here is from genome assembly GCA_036743235.1 of Melioribacteraceae bacterium. Classification (GTDB taxonomy): domain Bacteria; phylum Bacteroidota; class Ignavibacteria; order Ignavibacteriales; family Melioribacteraceae; genus JAEXOD01. The sequence goes on along the minus strand of DAINPX010000071.1, from coordinate 7,486 downwards.
AAATTCTGGGAATTTCGGAAACTACTTTGTGGCGTAAGAAAAAGCAATACGGAATTTTGTAAATTTCAAAATGAAATAATGCTAATTACTTATAAAGTAATAAGTTAGTATTCTGCATTTCAAAATGAAATTAACAATAATGAAAAAAGATTTCTATTTGAAATGATTTTTAATAATTTATGGTATTAGAGATTAGGTTTATTGCAATTTATCAGCAAAATAGATTATATTTTTATATAAGTAATGCAAAGTACCCATGTACTAATACTTGCAAAATATAAATAACCTTTCACGAATATTTTATTAAAGGAATTAATTTATTAACATTTAGTTATTGATGATTTAAATTGAGCAGGTGGGTAACTTTTAAATTTTAAAAAATTTTCCGAAAATAAATTTATTATTTCCCTTTTGTTAACGTTAATACAAAGTCATGACTTTTTCTAAACAATTATTTTATAATTTGTTATAAAGATATTGCTGATAATTATTCCTACTTTATATTAATTGATTAAGTAAGGAATTTATAATTATTAACAATAGTAAAACTTAAAAGTTAATAAAAATTATTTGTTTAAGTATTAAACTTAAAACAAATTTGAAATTATTATACCGGTAAAAAAATGTTTCTTTTATAGATTAAAACATTTTGGCACATCCTTTGATTTTTAGAACAAAAAATTAAAAATATATGAAAAATAATCCTTGGCATTGTATCTCTTATGGTTTAAATATACCGGAAATAGTAAATGCAATAATAGAAATACCCAAAGGCTCTAAAACAAAATATGAACTTGAAAAAGAAAGCGGGCTTTTGAAAATGGACAGAGTTTTGTTCTCATCAGTTCATTATCCCGCCAATTATGGGTTTATTCCTCAAACATTATCAGAAGATAATGATCCTTTGGATATTTTAGTACTTTCATCAGTTACTGTTGTACCAATGTGTATTGTAGAAGCGAAAATAATAGGATTAATGACAATGATTGATGAGGACGAAAAGGATGATAAAATAATAGCGGTAGCAAATAGTGATATGTCGGTAAATTATATAAACGATGTATTAGACTTACCGCCTCATACAACTATAGAATTAAAAAGGTTTTTTGAAGATTATAAAAAACTTGAGCATAAACGTGTTTTTGTTGAGCAGTTTTTGGGTAAAAAAGAAGCTTATAAAGTAATAAGTCAGAGCGTAGAAAATTATAAGTTAAATATATTAAAGACAATCAATCAATAAAAAATCAATAGGAGAAAAAGTGGAAACTAAAAAAATCAAAAATGCATTTGCGGGTTTTGCAGCTATAGCAATTCCTGTAATTATTGTTACGGGTGTACTACTTTATATGTTTGTATTAGGTAATCCTCAGAACTTTCAAGGAAATAATCCGATGAACCACCCTAAACCGGGAAACTATTTAGGAGTGATTTATAAAGGCGGAATAATTGTGCCAATATTGTTGTCAGTTTTAATGATGGTAATTACATTTTCAATTGAAAGATTTATTACAATAACAAGAGCAAAAGGAAAAGGTTCAGTAGCCAAATTTGTTATGAACATTCACAGTTTACTTTCAAAACAACAAATTGAAGAAGCAGTAGAAATGTGTGATAACCAAAGAGGATCTGTTGCTAACGTGGTTAAATCAGGTTTAATTAAATATAAAGATGTAATTAAATCGAATGATTTGAGCAAGGATCAAAAAATTGTTGCAATCAAACAAGAAATTGAAGAAGCTACATCTTTGGAATTACCTGTTTTAGAACAGAATTTAGTAATATTGGCAACTATTGCACCTTTGGCAACATTATTAGGATTATTAGGTACGGTTACTGGTATGATAAAAGCTTTTGCAGCCCTAGCCCAAGCCGGTGCACCAGATGCTGCAGCATTATCTAATGGTATTTCAGAAGCATTAATTAACACTGCATTAGGTATCGGTTCTTCTGCATTGGCAATTATATTTTACAATTACTTTACTACAAAAATTGATAAAATTACGTATAGTATTGATGAAACAGGTGTTTCAATTGTACAGAATTTTGTAGCAAATCAGAAATAAGATTAATGAGAAAAATATGCCAAAAGTAAAAGTTCCGAGAAAAAGTACAAGTGTAGATATGACTGCAATGTGTGATGTTGCATTTTTGCTGCTAACATTTTTTATGTTAACTACACAATTTAAACCGGATAATTCTGTAATTGTTGATACTCCTTCATCAATATCGGATATTAAACTTCCTGATACGGATATTATGAATATAACAGTTACAAATGACGGAGTTGTTTACTTCGGAATAGATAATAAAAATTTTTCGCGCCAAATGTTAATTGAAAGAATAGGACAAAAATACGGAATTGAATTTACCGCAGCCGAAGTAAAAGCATTTGAGCTTACTTCAAGCTTTGGTGTCCCTATAAATCAATTAAAAGGGTGGTTATCTATGGATGATTTTGAGAGGAAATCTTTTAAACAACCCGGAATTCCGGTAGATTCAACAAATAACGAATTAGGAATATGGATAATGCAAAGTAGATTATCAAATCCTAATTTACGTATAGCAATTGCTGGTGATGGTAATTGTACATATCCTGTAATTAAAAAAGTAATAAATACTTTACAAGATAAAAACGTAAACAAATTTAACTTAATTACCGATTTAGAAGCTAACCCCAATAAAATATAGGAGATTATTAAATGGCTGAAATGAACACCAATGACAAGTCTCACGGTAAAAAAGGGGGAAAAAAACGTGGTAAAAAAATGTCAACAAGGGTGGACTTAACTCCAATGGTTGACCTTGGATTTTTGTTAGTAACATTTTTTATGTTAACAACTACCTTTAGCAAGCCACAGACAATGGAAATTAATATGCCGGTAAAACCAAAAGGTACGGAAATAACACAAGAAGACCAAAATGCTGTTAAAGCTTCTAAAGCATTAACAATTTTATTGGGGGAAGATAATAAAATTTTCTATTACTCCGGAGTTCCAAGCAAAGAAATTACGCCTGAAGTAACTGATTACTCTACCGAAGGAATTAGAAAAGTATTGTTAGAAAAAAACAAAGAAGTAAATGGCTTAGTTGTTTTAATTAAACCGACCGATAGCTCATCTTATAAAAATGTAGTAGATATTTTGGATGAAATGAATATTTCGAGTATAAAAAGATATGCTTTAGTAGATGTAGCACCGATTGATTTAGATTTAATTAAAAACCTTTAAACAAAATAAGAATTTATTATGCAAAATAAAGTTGATTTATTGGAATTAATGTTTGCGTATAAAAACAAAGAGTATGGAGCATATCTACTCAGGAGAACATATAAATTTTATATGTCTTTGGCAATGTGGATAGCAATAATACTTTTTGTTACAGGTACTAGTGCTCCAATAATTATTAGCAAACTTAAACCAAAAGACGAAATAAAAATTGATAGAAAAAAAATAATTCAGATAACCGAGCTAGCGGAACCTCCTTCGATAGGAGAGAAAAAAGAAGTTCAAACAGTTGAAGCACCGCCTCCTCTCAAATCGACTATCAAATTTTTACCTCCGGTTGTTAAACCGGATGAAGAAGTAACTGAAGAATACATTCCTACAGTTGACGAACTCCAAAAGGTTGATCCGGGAGCCAAAACTCAAGAAGGCCAAGAAGGAGGAGTAGATTATAGTCTTATTGAAGTTGAAGAAACAAAGGAAGAAGAAATTGTTGATGATAGACGTGATGAAGCTTATACTTACGTTGAAGAGATGCCCAGTTTTCCCGGAGGTAATGATGAAGTTATGAATTTTATAATTTCGAATATTACTTATCCTGAAATTGCAAGACGTGCCGGTGTTAACGGTAGAGTAATGGTACAATATGTTGTTGAAAAAACGGGTGAAATTACAAACGTAGCAGTTCTTAAAGGAATTGGTGCCGGTTGTGATGAAGAAGCTGTAAGAGTTGTAAAAATGATGCCTAATTGGAAACCTGGAAAACAAAATGGTAAACCTGTAAGAGTTAAAATGGTAGTTCCAATATTATTTAGGTTGCAAAACTGATGATTAACAAATATAGTTTTAATTTGAAGTTTTTAACCGGATTAGTAATGTTTATAATTTATTTAACCGTTGGAGGACTAATTATTTTTTCAGATGTGTTGGTTAAAATTAGTTCCTTAACGGTTAAAATTACGTTTGGGGTTGCTATTATATGTTATGGATTTTTTAGGTTATATAGAGCAATTAAGGTTAACAGAGAAGAAAACGTGGATGAAGATGAAAGTACTGATTAATTTATTTATATTAATAAGTTTTATTTCATGTAAAAATGAAGTTGAACAAGTGTTGGATACTCCAACCTCGGGAGAGATTACGATAAGCGCGGATGAAACGTTTTTACCAATAATAAACTCACAGATTAATACTTTTGAAAGTTTATATACAAATACAAAAATAAACGTAAATTATATTCCGCAGGCTTATGCATTTAAGAACTTATTAATGGATAGCAGTCGTTTTATTATTGTTTCGCGTCCTCTAAACAAGGAAGAACTTAAGTATTTTAAGAACTTAGAAATCGTTCCTACTCAAACTAAAATATGTTACGACGGACTTGCGTTAATTACAAATAAAAACAATCCTGATACTAATTTAACTTTTGAACAAGTAAAAGCTATTTTTGAGGGAGACTTAACCGAATGGAATGAACTAAATAAAAGTTCTAAACTTGGTAAATTAGTAATTGTCTTTGATAACGCAAATTCCGGTACTTATCAGTATGTTAAAAATAGATTTCCTAAAGCAGATAGCAAGAGATTTTATTCCTTAAAAAATAATAGAGACGTAATTGAATATGTATCTAAGAATAGTAATGCTATAGGAATAATAGGTGTTAATTGGATTAGTGATTTCGATGATAAAAATACTCAAGCATTTTATAAAACAATTAATGTTGTAGGTATAAAATCTGATATGCCCAATACAGATCCAAATATGTATTATAAACCCTATCAAGCCTATATTGCACTTAAAATCTATCCTTTATATCGTGAAGTTTATATAATTAGTAGGGAAGCAAGAACGGGACTTGGCACTGGTTTAGCAGCTTTTATAGCAGGAGAAAAGGGACAAAGGATTTTTCTGAAATCAGGGTTAGTTCCGGCAACAATGCCTGTTAGATTAATCGAAACATATAATGAACAGTTGTAAAAAAGAGTGAGATATGAGAAATAAGAATTTAATTTGTAAATTTATTTTGACAATTGTTATGATCATTTTAACAAAAGATACTATCTTTAGTCAAAAGTTAGAGGACATAAAAAAATTATATAACAATCATAAATTTAATGAAACCGAAAAACAATTAATATTATTGTGTGAAAAAGAAAATAGTGCTACAAACTGTTTTGAGGCGGGCAAAATATTTTTAGCATTAAATAAAGTTGAAACAGCAAAAAAGTATTTTGAACAAGCCATAGTATTAGATAAAGAAAATTTAAAATATCAGTTGGGAAAGGGTTTTATTGCATTAAAAAATAATGATACTACAACAGCTCATTCAGTTTTTAATAATATTGTAGAAATGGATGAGTTTGAAACAATGGAAATTTATTTAACAATCGGAGAAGCTTATAATTCTTATTTATTGCAAAACAATAAATATGCAATTAATTTATTAAATAATTATAAAAATTCAAAACATTATAAAAAATCTGTTGATTTCTTTTTAATAATGGGAAATCTCAATTCATTGGGTTCAAATGCTTCATTAGCAATTGAAAACTATAATAACGCAATCTATCTTGATGATGAAGTGATTGAACCATATTTGTCAATTGCCAAAATATATCAAAAAATTAAAAATTTTTTGGATGCAGAGAATAATTTAAAGATTGCACTTGGTCTTGATTCTACTTATGCCCCAACACATTTGGAATATTCCGAATTTTATGCGAATATAAAACAATATGAAAAAGCAGTAGGCAGTTATAAAAAATATTTGGAATATTCGGAAGTTACCGAAAAAAAGAAAGCAGAATATGCAACATTATTATTTCTTGCCAAATCTTATCGTAATTCAATTAATGAAATTAATGAAATAATAAATACTCCATATTTTGATAAACAGATAAGTCATATATTAGCATATAATTACTATTTTGAAAATGAATTTAAAGAAGGAGTAAAAGCTTTCGAAAAATATTTCAGTTTAGTTACAGATAATGATATTACGGCAACGGATTATGAATACTTTGGCAAATTAAATATGGGTGCAAATAATGATTCCTTAGCACTAAAAAGTTTAATAAAAGCTGTTTCGATGGATACAACAAAAAATATACTATACGGAGAAATTGCTGGATTATATTTTAAAATGAAAAATTGGAACGAAGCAATAAAAAATTACAATTCAAAACTAAAATATATTGGCAAGTTATCACTAAAAGAATTCTTCGATTTAGGTAGATGTTATATGATTAAAAAAGAATATAATTATGCCGATTCGACCTACACTAAAGTTATTGAGATTAAACCTGATTTTCCGTTAGGTTATCTGATGTGTGCAAGAGCAAAATCGAGTATTGATACTACAAGTGAACTGGGACTTGCAAAATATTATTACGAAAAATTTATTGAATTGGCTGAAAAATCATCTACACCAGAAAAATATAAGCCGGATTTAATAGAAGCTTATTCATATTTAGGATACTTTTTTTACATAAAAAAAGATGATAATGAGTATGCTTCAACATGGCAAGAGTTATTTAAATATAATTGGAATAAAGTACTTGTTTTAGATCCAAATAATGTTCAAGCAAAAGAAGCATTAAAGACTGTTAAGTAATTAAAATACCCGGAATGAAAAAACACGAATAACCTCCGGAAAGCTTATTCTCTAATTAATTCAAACCGGGTATTCCTTATATAAAAGGAAGTATAAAAATAATAAAATAATAAAATATTTAAAAGTATTTAAATGGAAAATTTAATAAAATTAGTTTATTTAATTTTAATTTCTGCATTAATTTCTTTCTTTGTAGCTTTTATGATAAAAAGTATAATGTGGATAATTAAACTAATAAATAAGTCGAAAGAAAGTGCAAAAGAAGGGCATTATTTTTCAAGTCAGAATGTGGAAAACATACAAAATGAAGCTGGAAATACCGATAAAGAACTAGAAATTCAGGCAGTTATTGGATTAGCTTTAAACATGTATTTTGAAGAACATGAGAGCATGGAGAATTTTAGATTAACAATTAATAAAATTATTAAACCATACTCTCCCTGGAGTTCAAAGATATACGGTTTAAGAAAAACACCGAGGAGCAATTGAGGTAATTATGAATTTAAAAGAAGTTTTAGATTTGTTTCAAGGAGTATCAACACTATTTAGTTCTGATATTTCAATAGTAATTACTAGATTGTTTTTAATTGGATTGGGTGGATTATTGGTTTACTTGGGAAAAAAGGAAATATTAGAACCTTTATTAATGATA
>DAINPX010000070.1:0-11302 GCA_036743235.1 Melioribacteraceae bacterium | reverse complement strand
TATCCAACACCATTGCAATATCTATACCTTCTGTATAAATATCCTCACCGGCTGTAAAAGATTGAGGGCGGGCAAGAGCAATTATAATAGAAGCGAATGCCAAAGAGCGTAATAAGTCCGGTATAAACCATGTTTTTTCTTTAAAGCTCTTTGGTAAAAAACCAAAAACCGTTATAGAAGAATAATTAACGGCAGGCATTTTTTTTTGGATTTTCGATAATCTAAAATAAAAATATAAAGGTACAAGCAAAAGGGAATATAAAACAAACGGGTATGCAAAAGTTAAATCATTAAACATTTTGCACCTCTGTTTTAACAGCTTGTTCTTTTGTTGATTTGTATAAATTAAAGTCATCAACTAATTGATTTGCTTGTATCAGCATTTTTTCATTAATTGCAGGCATTGGAGAAAACTTTGCAAATTTTACCATATCGGCGTTTGCAAAAAATTCTTTTAAATTATTTAATACATCAATAGGGGAGTTATAGTTTCTTAAAATGTCAATAATTTCTTCAGATGTTTTTTCTAAAGCATTAAAACTAAATTCATCTTCCAAATATTTCCGAATAATGTAAGTTATTTCAGTGTGGTACTGTTTAATTTCCCCTTTTTGCCATAATTTTTTTTCTTCCAGTATTATTAAAGCATTTTTTGCATTTTCATATGGCGGAATTATTTTCTCAATAATTATTCCTTGTTTAATCAGACGCTTTTTGCGATAATAGCTATAAACTAAATATAATAATAGTAATACCAGAAAAATGATTATGGTTACAATAAAAACAAATAACAAATCAATTCCAATTTTCACCGGTTTTTTTACGTCTGAAAATTCTTTATTGTTATCAATTTGTAATGTGGTAACATTGATACTTAGACTATCCGTATAATAAGTTTTAATGTTATTGTTTTTATCTACAAATTCAATTTTTAATGGCTTAATAGTAATGCTACCGCTATCATATTTAGAAATTATGAAAGAATACTTTGATTTAATACCGTCTTTAATCTCTTTTGGTTCACTTTTAGTTAATCTAATAAATTCGGCATTTTTTAAACTATCTTTTAAGTTCGGTAGTACTATTTTATCGGATTTAGGATGCGTTATCTCTAAATTAAGGGAAATATAATCTCCGACAAAGTATTTAGTAGAATCAGCATAAAATTTTACATCAGTTATTTGAGCAAAAAGAAAGGAATGAAACACAAGCAAGATAATAACAATAAGTTTTGAATTATTTACCATCTTTTTTCTCTAAGTTTAAAAAATTCAATTAATGATTTTAAATAATTTTCCTTGTCAATGTAAACGGAATCAATTCCGCTAGTTCTAAACATTTGCTTTAAAGCAAATTCCTGTTTTTTTATGTTTTCCAATAAAATATTTTGAATAGTCTTATCGGATGTGTCAATCAATCTTCTTTCTCCGGTTTCGTTATCAACAAAATTTACCAATCCAATGGGAGGAATATTAAGCTCTCTTTTATCTTTTAAAATCAGTGAAATCAAATCATGTTTTTTTGCAACAGTCTTTAAAACTTTTTCATACCCGAGATCAATAAAATCAGAGATTAAAAAAACAATAGCACGTTTTTTTATAGTACTATTAAAATATTCCAAAGCCGATTTAATACTTGTTCTATTCCCTTGTGGTTCAAAGGATAGAACTTCACGAATTATTCGTAAAACATGACTTTTTCCTTTTCTTGGAGGAACGAATTTTTCTATTGAATCAGTAAATAAAATTAAACCGACTTTATCGTTGTTTTTTAAAGCAGAAAAAGCTAAAATTGCACTAATTTCCGTAGCAACCTGCTGTTTAGTTTTTTGTCCGCTACCAAATTTTTGCGAACCGCTTAAATCAACCAATAATATTAAAGTTAACTCTCTTTCTTCTTCAAAAACTTTAACAAATGGATGACCCAATCTTGCGGTAACATTCCAGTCAATACTTCTTATATCATCACCAATTTGGTACTCACGAACTTCGCTAAATTCCATTCCTCTACCTTTGAAAACAGAATGATACTCTCCCGAAAAGACTTCGTTAACTACTCCGCGAGTTTTTATTTCAATTTGTCGTACTTGCTTAATTATCTCTTTTGTTAGCATTTTGTATTAGGGCACTTCAACAGTGTTTAAAATTTCTTGAATAATGTTTTCTGTGTTTAATTCTTCTGCTTCAGCTTCATAAGTTAAGGCAATACGGTGTCTCAAAACATCGTAACAAATACTTCTAACATCTTCCGGAATTACATATCCTCTTCTTTTAATAAAAGCCATTGCACGAGCACCTAAAGCCAAATTAATTGTTGCACGAGGAGAAGCTCCGAGATGTATTAAATCAACTAATTTATCTAATCCGTATTCTTTAGGGTTTCTTGTTGCAAAAACAATATCTAAAATATATTTTTCAATTTTTTCATCTAAATAAACTTCTTGAACTAATTTTCTGGCTTTAAGAATATCTTCGGGGGTGATAACCCTATTAATTTCTGGCATAGCAGAACCGGAATTTAGTTTCATTATTTTTCTTTCTTCTTCTCTATTTGGGTAAGTAATTTTTACTTTTAACATAAAACGGTCAACCTGAGCTTCAGGTAATGGGTAAGTTCCTTCTTGTTCAATCGGATTTTGAGTAGCTAGAACTAAAAATGGTTCTTCTAATTTAAAAGTTTGTTCACCAATAGTAACTTGTCTTTCTTGCATAGCTTCTAATAGTGCACTTTGAACTTTTGCAGGCGCTCTGTTAATTTCATCAGCTAAAATAAAATTTGAAAAAATAGGACCTTTTTTAATTGCAAAATTACCATCTTTTTGATTATAAATCATTGTACCAATTAAATCGGCAGGTAATAAATCAGGAGTAAACTGAATTCTTTGAAATTTTGCTTTCATAGATGATGCTAAAGTCTTTATTGCCAAAGTTTTAGCTAAACCCGGTACCCCTTCCAAAAGAATATGACCATTGGTTAGAAGTCCTATTAAAAGTCTTTCAACCATTTGTTTTTGACCAATAATAACTTTACTAATTTCAGTTATTAAGATGTCAATAAATTCGCTTTCACGTTTAATTTTTTCGTTTAGTTCGGTTATTTCCACTAATTCCTCACTTTAATATTTTTAACTTATCAACGTAGCTTTTACAATACCATATTTTTAATTGTTTCAATAATTATTTAATTTTTTCAATTTCAATTTCTAACATTTCTTTAACTGATTTAGGTTTTATTCCAAATTTTGTAATTTTATCAATATTCATAGATACATCTTTAACTATGGGTAAATTAGGTAAATCATTAATTGAGATGGGTTTTATTAAATTTTTATCAAAATTCAACAAATCACACAACAAGTAACCTAAGTCGGTACGAGATACTCTTTCCTGTCCTCCAAAATTAGCAATCTGATTTTTTAATATTTTATCATCTTGTTTAATTAATTCAATTAACTTTAAAAATAAATTAGAAGCTTCATTAAATGAAAGGGGAGTTCTGAATTGATCGTTAAATAATGTAACCTGTTTACTGCTTTTTAGATTGTGATACATTATATTAAAGAAGTTATTATTTATATTATTATATAAACCAAACATTAAAGAATTTCGTAAAATGGTAAAATTATTGGAAAATTCTTTAACTTTTTCTTCTGCCATAAGTTTTGTTTCGGCATACAATGATACAGGAATTAGTTTTGAAGATTCTATTAAAAATGAACCGCGGTATCCTGCATAAACAAGGTCGGTTGAAATATAAATTAGTCTTGAATTGATTTCATTTGCATATTTAGCAAGTTCTTCGGTTGCCAAAACATTTGTTTTATATGCAATTTTTGGAATTCCGGCATCAGCTTTTACTGGATTGGAGATAGCGGCAGTATGAATTATTATATTCGGTTTCTCATTATATATAATTTGTTTTACTAAATTAAAATTTGTTATATCAACGTTTATAGTTTTAAAATCGCATTCGTTAAAAGTTTGATGGTATGTACCTATTATATCATAATGTTTCTTCAATAAATTACATAATTCAAAACCATAAAGCCCAAAACATCCTGTTATAAGAATTTTTACGGAAGACATATTTTACCCATTATAGTTTTCTTTTTTGCTCCTGTAACGCTTGGTAAATTATTTGTATTTCCGCTTATTGTTTCGTTTGCTAAAATTGCAAAACAAATTGATTCTTTTGCATCTGAATTTATTTTCAACTTGTCAGTGTTACTTATCTTAATTTCTTCACCAAAAAGTTCATTAATATAATAATATAAAAGAGGATTTTTTGCCCCTCCTCCGCTAATATATAATTCGTCTATCTCAATTTTTTCTTTAATAAAAGTTTCATAATTATAATAAATAGAATAAGCAGTAAAATAAGTAAAAGTATGAATAATATCTTCATGAAGAAAATTGCTATCTGCCAGTACTAATTCCAAGAACTTGTCATTATATAACTCTCTTCCTGTAGATTTAGGAGGCGGTTGATTAATGAAATTATCAAGTTTAATAATTCTTTTCAATAATTCCACTTTTAATCTACCTGATTTCGCTATTTCCGAATCTTTATCATACTGAATATCAAAAAACTTTTTGGTTAATAAATCAATTAACATATTACCACAACCGGTATCAAAGGCAAGAACATTGTTGCTATCACAATTTTTAGGAAGAATTGTGATGTTGGAAATTCCTCCTATATTAAGTAATGCACGGTTTTTATCAGAATCAGAAAAAAGTAAGTAATCAAAATATGGAACTAAAGGTGCTCCTTGTCCACCTAATGCAATATCTGCCGGTCTAAAATCGCCAACAGTAATTATACCTGTCAGTTTAGCAAGAACGCTGGGGTCACCTATTTGCAATGTAGAAGCAGTCGAGACACCAAACATATTATTGTTTTGGGGTAAGTGGTGTATTGTTTGACCGTGAGTTCCAATTAAATCAACATCTAATTTATTAATTTTGTGTTTCTCTAAAAATGTATTAATTACATTTGAGTAAATTCTTGCAATAATAAAGTTAAGTTTGCAAATATCATCTACTTTACTTGAGTTTGGCAGTGAGTTTTTTAATGTAAATTCTTTAAAACCATCAGGAAAAGGAAATTCGTCATAAGCTAAAAGTTGAAATTTTGTATTTATCGAGTTACCTGTAACTTCAATTAAACAAATATCAATTCCGTCTAAAGAAGTACCCGACATCACCCCAATTATGTTCCTTTTTTGTTTGTTATAAACTTTTAGTAACTGTTGCATGTTATTTAAATAAATTATTTTATTGATACTTTAAATTTACAAAAATTAGAGGTAAAATGTTACATAAAATTGGTGCTCATACTTCAATTGAGGGGGGAATTTATAATGCAGTTAAAAAAGCGAAAAGTTTAGGATTTAAAGCCTTACAAATATTTACAAAAAATAATAATAGATGGGAGGGAAAGGAATTAACCGATGAGGATGTAATAAAATATAAAGCTGAATTAAAAAACAGTGGGATAAAATTTGTTGTTGCACACGATTCTTACTTAATTAACTTATGTGCCGAAAATATTGAATTATTAAATAAATCTAGAGCAGCTTTTATAGATGAACTTACAAGATGTGAACGCTTAGAGATACCTTATTTAAATTTTCACCCCGGTGTGTATAAAGAAAAAAGTGAGGATGATGCTATAAAACTTATTGCAGAATCCTTAAATACTATTCATCAAAAAACTAATGGATTTAAGGTTAAAAGTATGCTTGAGTGTACGGCAGGGCAGGGTAAAGCGATAGGTTATCAGTTTGAACATTTAAGAAAAATTATTGATTTAACTGAAATTAAAGATAGAATGAGCGTTTGCATTGATACTGCACATATTTTTGCAGCCGGTTATAATATATCGGAAGAAGAAACATATAACAATGTAATTAAAGAATTTGACGATATAATTGGGATAGAAATGCTGAAGTGTTTTCATATCAACGACAGTAAAAAACCTTTAGGCAGTAGAGTTGATAGGCATGAACATATTGGTAAGGGTTTTATAGGTTACAATGGATTTAAATTGTTAATGAATGATAACCGATTATCGGATATTCCAAAAATATTGGAAACACCCAAAGGTAAGGAACAGCTTGAAGATTTAGAAAATATAAAAGTATTACTTAGTTTGATAGAGTAATAATTATTTATCTACAGGTCTAAATACAATAATGCCCAATGTGGATTTTCTTCCTGAAATATATTCACTTAATGGTTTGCTTGTAATTTCAACTTTTTTACCAGCCATAGGGGCGTGTAAAAAGTAAATATGTCCGTCATTTCCTTTAATCGCAATTCCAACGTGTGATACGTCTATACCTTCAATATTAGTTGCTAATCCAATAAAATCGCCGGTATTTATTAATTTTTCGATATTTGAAATTCTATTTATGGGGATGTAGAATTTTTTTATGCTATTAATTCGTTTTTCATGTTCAATAATATTATTTATTAGTTCGGGTTTGTCTTTTAATGCAGTATATTTATCAGTATTTTTGGACATAATAAATAATTCTTTGTCAAAAATGATACCCCCTAAATTTTCTGTTATATTTTTAATAAGTCCTTTTTTTTCGTTGTTTATAATCCAATCACTAGTGTAATGTAATCGGGAAGTATAATCTGTTAATTGCCCATCTCTGTATCTAATCAATTTAAGTTTATCGATATAATTGGTAAATGTAAACTTCTGTTCTTTTATACAACTGCTTAAAGCAAATGTTGTCTCTAAAAAAGTTGTACAATCTAATTCATATAAGTTAATTACAAGTTTTTCTTCTCCAGGTATTTCTAATGTATGTGCAACATAGTCTGTTCCAACAAACGACATGCCTATTTGTTCTATTATTTTACCAATTGGCTTGTTAAACAGTTCTTTTGATTTTGCAAAAGTAAATTTATCAAGAACCTTTAAAGAATCTTTAGTTTTGTATATTACCTGAGAATACGAACTTACATAAAAAAATAAACAGAATAAAATAGCTAATTTTTTCAAAACGGTACATCCTTTTTATTTTATGAGGGGAGTTCTTTTGATGGAATATCTCTATGTATCAATTCTAAATTTTCATATCTTGCAAAATCTGATAAAAAAGCCATCTTTACATCGCCGGTAGGACCATTTCGGTGTTTTGCAATAATTACTTCTGCAATACCTTCGGTGGAAGTACCATCGCTAAATTGAGTAATTCCATAAACAGAAGGGCGATATAAGAACATTACAATATCTGCATCTTGTTCAATTGCCCCTGATTCACGTAAGTGGCTTAACATAGGACGTTTATCTTTTTGTTCTTCAACTGCACGGTTTAACTGTGACAGGGCAATAACAGGCACATCTAACTCCTTTGCTAAGGCTTTTAAGGATCGTGAAATTGTAGAGATTTCACGTTCTCTGCTTTCCACACGTGCAGAAGCTGTCATTAATTGCAAATAATCTATTATTATTAAACCGATATTCTTTTCTGCTTTTAATCTTCTACATTTTGCACGAATTTCCATAACAGATTGCCCCGGTGTATCATCTATATAGATAGGGGCTTTAATTAGCCGATCAACAACTTTACTTATTTTTTGTCCTTCTTCTGCTCTAAATTTACCGGTTCTTAACAAATGTGAATTTATTCGAGCCTCGCTAGATATAAAACGAGTTGCAAGCTGAACAGTTGACATTTCAAGGCTAAATAATGCAATAGGTACGTTATGCTCTAATGCGGCATTTCTTGCCAAAGAAAGTGCAAATGCAGTTTTTCCCATAGCGGGTCGGGCAGCCACAATAAGTAAATCGGATTTCTGCAAACCACCTAACATATCATCAAGTTCAAAAAAACCGGTTGGTACGGCATAATTTGAGATCGTTTTACTGTGAATTGATTCAATGTATTCTAATGCATTTTGAATGGCTTCTTTAAATGGAGTATAACTTTGTTTTAGCCCTAATTCTGCAATTTTAAAAATTTGTCCTTCGGCATTATCCAGTAAATCAAATACATCTTCAGTTTGGTCATACGCTTTTGCAGCCAGTTCATGAGAGATAGAAATTATTTGACGTAATATCCATTTTTCTAAAACTAGCCTGCAATGGTATTCGGAATTAGCGGCAGATGTTACATTCTGGGATAATTCCGCAAGATATACAGCAAAATTAATATCCGGTTTTTTTTGAATCTTTTTTACTTCTTCCAATGTAGATACAAAATCGATAGGTTCTTTTGCATCATCTAAAGCAATCATTGCTTCAAAAATAACTTTATTTTTAAAATCGTAGAATGCATCGGCTCGTAGAAGTGCAAACGCATTGGATTGAGCTTCTTTATCTATAAGCATTGCACCTAAAACAAGTTGTTCGATTTCAGGTATAGCCGGAAGTTTACGTCCTGCTGTTAAGTCTTCATTCATTAAAAATCCTAATTCAATAAATCTTTATATAATTGATAAAATTTTTGTACATCTTCCCATGTTTCCTTTTTCCAATTTGGATTTCGTAATAATGCGGCAGGATGATATGTTACCATTAACTTAACCCCGTGAAATTCGTAAACATTACCGCGCATTTTTATCATACTGCTTTTTAAATTAAGTAATCCGTTTGCAGCAGTTAAACCTAAACATAAAATCACTTTTGGCTTAATCAGGTCGATTTGTTTTTTAAGGTAGGGGATACATGAATTAATTTCTTCAGGATTAGGAGTTCGATTATTCGGAGGTCTGCATTTTAAAATATTAGCAATAAAAACATCATCTCTTTTAATGTTTATAGCTTCTAAAATTTTGGTTAATAATTGACCGGCTCTTCCTACAAAGGGTTCTCCTATTTTGTCTTCTTCCGCTCCGGGAGCTTCTCCTATAAGCATGATATCGGCATTTGGGTTTCCGGTTCCAAATACAAATTTATTACGTGTTTCTCCTAAAGCACATTTCTTACAGTTGTGTATTTTTTTATATAGTTCTTCAACTGTTGCTGCGTTACCAAACTCGGTTTTTATTTCTTCTGTTTTTTGGGGCAATACATTGTTTTCCGATATATCTGAATTTTTCATGAAGCTGTACTTGGAAATGTTTAAATTGTTTTCAGGGACTATTTCTTCTGAACTTCCGGTAACAAAACTTTGAATTTTAAAATCGTTATTTGGGATAAGATTATCAAATGCCATAGAAAAATAAAGCTCATCGCCAAAAATTTCGGCTTGAGCTTTTAATGTTTCAATAATTAAATTTGTTGGATTTTTAGAACTCATGTTCTTTATATCGGTACTTTATATCACCGCTTAAAAATTCGTTTAATGCTTTTATGTGTGGTTTTGGTCTTTTTTCAAAATCAAGCGATAATCTTAATTGATCCGGATTCTCTTTTTCTTCTTCATCATTCGGATCGCTTGTTGGCGCAATATTTTTAGATAAGCTCTGATATTCTAATTTAATTTCGTCATTTAATTGACGTGCTCTTTTTGAAACAACGTTAATACATTCATAAACGTTTGCAGCTTTTTTCTCGATTTGTCTTAAATCAACGGGACTAATTTGCATTGCTGTCTCCTTGTAATTTATTTTCAATAATTTTTTTTACATCATTAATTGCTTTTTCTAAATCAAAATTTAATACTGAAAAATCAAATTTATCCTTAAAACTCATTTCTAAATCAGCTCTTGAAATACGTTTATTAAAGTCTTCAGCTGATTCGGTATTTCTTTGAATTAACCTTTGTTTAATAGTTTCAATACTTGGCGGTTCAATAAAAATTAAAACTGCTTCAGGATAACATTTTTTTATACTTAAAGCACCTTTAACATCTACTTCAAAAATTAACGAACTATTTTCTTCAAGTTTTTTATTAACAAATGACTTTAACGTACCGTAAAAATAATCATAAAATTTTTCCCATTCAACAAATTCATTGTTTTCTATCTTATTTTTAAATTCTTCTTCCGAAATAAAAAAATAATCTTTACCTTCAACTTCAAAACTCCTTCTTTCACGAGTTGTAGCCGAAATAGAAAAAGTTAATTGTGGAAAAATTTCCATTATCTTTTTTATTATGGTAGTTTTACCGGTACCGCTAGGGGCTGATATTACAAAAATATTACCTTTCAATTTAGTTTACTCAATATTTTGAATTTGTTCTCTAATTTTTTCTAATTCATCTTTAATCGAAATTCCTGCATAAGTAACATCGGGCGAAATAGACTTGCTATTAATGGTATTAGCCTCTCTGTTCATTTCTTGACATAAGAAGTTTAATTTTCTACCTGCATCCGTTCCAATTTTAATAGTATCTCTAAATTGTAAAAGATGGCTTTTAAGTCTAACACATTCTTCGGTAATATCATATTTTTCACTTAATAAAGCTAATTCTAAGTTCAACCTATCGGGGTTATCTATTATATCTAAAGTTAATTGTTTAGCTTTTTCTTTAAGTTTATTAAAATAATCTATAATTTCTTGTGGATTGCGATTTTGAATAAATTGCATCTTTTCTTCAATAATATTAGCTCGGTTTAGTAAATCTTTACCAAGTTCTTCTCCCTCGCGCAATCTCATTTTATTCATTTCATCAATTGCATCGGAAATGGACTGTAAAATATACTTAAACTCGTTTTCTTCGTCAATAGTTGTTTCGGTTAAAAACAAATTTTGAAACGAGATCAAATTTTCAATTTTTAAAGAGCCTTTTAAATTTAATTTCTGTTTAAGTTCAGTTAAAATAGAAACTGCTTTTTCCAATCCATCTTGATCAATAAAAGAATTAGTTTTAGACAGGGGGTCGCGCGAAATGAAGATAGCTATAAAAACCTTGCCTCTGTTAAGTTTGTTTTTAATAAGTTCTCTAATTTCAAATTCTTTCTGAGTCAAACTTTTTGGTATTCTAAAATTAAGTTCCAAAAAGCGGCTATTTAAACTTTTAACTTCGGTTTCAATAATTATATCATTAAATTTAACAACACTTTTACCAAAACCGGTCATACTTTTAAGCATACAACCTCGAAAAAAATATAAACTTAAATTTAAACAAAATTTACAACTTAACAAAGGTAAATATGAAATGAAATGAAGAAAGGAAAATAAAAGCCCCGAAAATATCGGGACTTTTATTATAATTACTTAAAATCTACAAACCAAGTCTTTCCATATCAGAAACTAAATCTTTAACGGCTTTTATAGAGTTATCCATGGCAAATTGTTCTGTTTGGTTTAAAGTTATTTCTAAAACCTTTTCGACACCGTTTTCGCCTAAAATTGCAGGAACGCCTACATAATAACCGTTTACATCGTATTCACC
>DAINPX010000069.1:0-11323 GCA_036743235.1 Melioribacteraceae bacterium | reverse complement strand
AATTAATGACGAATTTAATAGGCTTGTTGATTATACTCAAGATTATTTTGACGGTATCAGCAAACTTTTACATATAAAACCAAGTGTGGTTATATTTGGGGCATCAAAAGCAAAAGACGAGGATTTTTATTATAAGCTTTCTTATAATATTGCAGTTGAATTGGTTTCCAAAAATTTTGGTATTATTACAGGAGGTGGACCCGGGTTAATGGAAGCCGCAAATAGGGGAGCTTCGGAAAATTTTGGAAGTAGTGCGGGGGTTAATATGATTGGCGAATTTCCTTCATCTAAATATATTGATAGAGATAAGGATATAAGATTTAAATACTTTTCGTTCCGAAAAATTTGCATGACTAAAATAGCTTTGGGGTATGTTGTTATGCCGGGCGGTTTTGGAACATTGGATGAGTTATTTACGGTATTAGCTCAAAGGAGAGTTTATAATACTAAAAAAGTTCCCGTTATTCTTGTGGGTACGGTCTATTGGAGTGGTTTAATTAACTGGTTAACAAAAGTACAAAACGAATTTGGATATGTAGATAGTAAAGATATCGAATCGTTTTTAATAACCGATAATCCTAAAGAAATAGGAGAAATATTTTTTAACTTTTATCGTGAAAAAATGCCGGACTTAAATTTTTAATTTAGAAATTTCTTCCGTTAGCAGTTTAATAAAATCTTCTCTTTCTATGCCGGTAAGTTTATATTTACCATTTTTGACTATAACTTCGGGTGTATCTCCTTCACCTATTAAATTTCGATAGATATTAAAACCTAATCTGTTTCTATCGTTTTGTATCGGTAAATATTGGTAAAACGAATCGGCTAAATTATATGCTTTCTTTTCCGGTGAATTATCATTAAATTTTTTTATACCGGGAGGTGGTAATGTTGTCATAATTATACCTAAACTTATATTAATTAAATTTAATTATACAAAAAATATAACAAATAATAAATAGTAAGTTATATAACATTTTTCACTTAACATATATTAATTCAATAATATTTTATTCAATAATTTGTAACTAAAATTTGAAAATAATATATTAGTAAAACAATTTTGAGTAAAAATGTGAATAAATTAAAAGTATTATTGGTTGCAAATCAAAGAACTTTATTGGGTTTTAATAGATGGGCAAAAGTGCCAAACTTGGGTTTAAGTTCAATAGCCGCAAATTTGAATAAAGATATTTGTGAAGTTAAAATTATAGATCTGGTTATTGCTAAAAATCCGGATATTATCTTTAACGAAATTTTAACCACATTTAAACCTGATATTGTTGGGTTCAGCTCAATGATTTTTCAAGAAGCCGTTGTTTTTAAGTACGCCAAAGTAGTAAAAGAGTATAATAAAAGTATTATTACCGTATTAGGCGGTTATCATCCTACTGTAACATATGATGAGTTTTATGATAGAGACGGTTCGGAAAATTTTGATTTAATTATGCGTGGCGAAGGAGAAATTGCTTTCAATCAGTTAGTTGAAGCAATTTATTATAAAAAAGGTTTAAGTGACGTAAAAAATATTACCTATAAAAACGGGGATGAGATAATACACAACCCGCAAGCAGATTTAATAGATTTAAGTACGTTAAAACTACCGGATAGAAAATCGAGAATACTTAAAGATGACTTTCACATGTTGGGTTATAAAGCTGATGTGGCGGAAACTTCAAGAGGATGTACATATGATTGTAATTTTTGCAGCATAAGGTTAATGTATTCTAAGTCCTTCAGAAAGTTTTCAGTTGAAAGAATTATTGCCGACTTAAAAGATGCCAAAGAAAACGGTGCCGAAGCAGTTTTTTTAGTAGATGATAATATAACTTTGGATAGTAAACGTTTTGCCGAAATTTGTAAAGCAATTATTAAAGAAAAACTAAACTTAAAAATCGGGTTGCAAGCAAGCGTAAAAGGATTAAGTAATAATAAAGAATTATTATATTTAATGAAAGAAGCAGGTGTTTTTGTAGTATTTCTTGGTATCGAAAATAATACTCAGACCGGTTTAGAGTTTTTACATAAAGATAATCAACTTAAAGTAGATTTGACCGAACAAGTTGTTAAAGAGTTAAGGGATTTGGATATTATAGTAGTTGGTGGTTTAATTATTGGACTGCCGGACGATAATGAAAAATCGTTAATTGAGACTTATAATTATGCTTTAAAAATTGGTATTACATTGCCAATTTTCTTTACATTAACACCGTATCCTAAAACAGTATTAAGGCAAGAGTTACTTGAACAAGGATTAATTACTAATTTATACGATTATAATAAATACAATTGCTGGGAAGTAAACGTCAAAACAAAACACTTATCATCCGAAGAATTTGCAAAAATTAAAAATAAATTGGAATATAAATATGTTTTTGAATCCGGTAATATATGGTATTTTATTAAGAGATACCCAAAATATTTGGCAAAAATGATTATCGAGCAAATCAGGTTATATCCCAAAGTTTCTGTCAAATTTTTAACGGCAAAGTTTTTTAAGTAAAAATTAATTATTTTAAGTGATTTACCGACTTAAGTAAAGTCTAATACCGATAAAAAGGTAAAGTAATCTTATTAAAATTCTTGGATATTAAAATTAAAATTAATATCTTTAATGTTTTCGCTCTAATTATTTAACTTAACAGGTTATAGAAAATATGGAATGGATAATATTAATTTTATGGTTAATGATCATAAACGGTGGTTTAGGCGGGCAGTATATTTTAAACTGGATGGGAAACCAGAAACAATTTGTTGGTGATAGAGAAGTGGGTGTTAGCCCCGGAGTAATGACTTGGTGGCGAGAAATATCTAAACTTGTTTGGGCTGTTATAGCCGTTTCAATTGAAGTTATTAAAGGGAAAGAAATTAAATATTTATGGCCCGGTACACTTTCGATGATTACAATTGTTATTTGTGCTTTTACCGGTGTAATCGAAAATATCGGTTTCTTTTACTTACCTCGTTATTATTCACCTCATATTTATGCCCCTTATGTAAATGTTTATCTAGCTTTTTTACCATTTTTTGGTAAGTTTTTGTTTGATGCGGAAATTAGAAAAGAGCATTGGATAGGAGTATTTTTAGTAGTTGCAGGTTTAACAATACCTCACGTGCCGGTTATGTTGGGTGTTCATCACGATCCTAAAGCAGTCTTAGATTTTAATGCTATTATTTGGATAATAATAATAAACTGCTGTTTATGTAGCCAGCAAGTTTTAAATAACAAAACCGTACAAACAGCCTTAAAAGGAGTTGGACCAAATGCGTTAGTCGTTTGGCGTGAAATATGGAAGATGGCTTTTATTTCAATTGCTATTCTTCTTTTCCCTTTAATTGGAAATTATTTAAATGTAAATTTACCGGAAAAAATATCCGCAAAGGAATTTGAGAATAGAGTTGTTGTAAAATTAAAAGAAGCTGATGATAGTAAACACTTGGAAGTTTTACAAAGTTATTATACAAAATCGGGTAATGATTATGTAAAAGCAAAAAACTTAAGTGAAAAGCAGGAAGATAGTATTAAAGAATCATTAAAAAAAGCAGAATACCATAGATTTTTTGCTCTGTTTGAAGGGAGTATAATTCCTAATAATTGGTGGCCTATTTTATTTGTTGTTGCTGCCGGATTAACCGGATATATTTACAGCTTCGGATTCTTTAAACTTTCACGGTTTGCTGCCCATTATTGGGTCCCTTATACAAATGTTTATTTAGCATTATTACCTTTAATAATGTTTTTGTTTGGCAAGAATGTAACATCTTATCAAATAATAGGTGCAGTTGTTACTACTTTAGGTCTAATGGTCGGAGTGCTTGACGTAAGCAAAAACAAAGTTGAAGAAATAGAGAAAAAATAATATTAGTTTTTATTAAAGTGCCGGATGAAGTTACTATCCGGCATTTATTATTTTAAATTAGCTTTGTAAAAATATCAACTCGATATCAATAATTTTGTTTTTAATTATTTCTATTCCAACATAGTTTATTACATCTGTATTCGGTATAGGTAAATCTAAAATCATTTCCCCGGTTACGTTAATTATGCCGTTAATCATTCTAAAATAACTATTGACAATTTCACTATTAAGGTATGCAGTTAAACCACAATAAGTTTCAATAGGCAAATCATCGCTTTCTTGATGGAGCACTCCAACAAGTCTATCAATTGCCAAATAGTCGGAGTTTATTGCACCCTTTTGATAAACAGTAGCTACTATCCGTTTTATATAATCATTATTATTATATCTTCTAAAAAATATATAATTTTCGTTATTTATTAAATACTGAGTAATATCTGAAGTATTTAAAATATAATTTGGATATTTATTATTAACAGGGAAAACGAAATTTGTAGATTCTATATTATGCAACCAAATTACGGGATACGTATTTAAGTTCTGTTCTTTAAGTAAATATTTATCAACCTTTGTTATAATTAGTTTACCGTATTTATTTATAAATCCCAATGAACGAAGACTTTGATTATATGAGTTTAATTTTTTTAAGATAAATAAATCTTTATTGGATGAAGGTAAGGGAATAGTATTTGTATTAAGATTAAAACTATAGTTTAATATTACATCACTTTCAGAGTTAACGGTTTGTGAATGACTAATAAAAATAGGGTATTCGTTAAAAATTTCTTCTTTAACAGCACTTAAAAAAATAAATTCATATAAAACACAATGGCTATCAAAAATTTTATCTTCTGAGGAAAACAAATGAATTTTATTAAAATTTATGTAATCAATAAAGTGTTTACGGTATTGTTTATAAAAACTATCCGAACAAAAACTGCGAGGAATTAAGAAATATAAATATCCTTTTTGGTTTACAACTTTAGTAGAAATATAAAAAAATATTGTGTAAATATTGGGTAATCCGTATAATATTTTTTTTGCTAACTTAACCCTTTCGTCATAATTATTTAGTTTAAAAAACGGAGGATTACAAATTATTATATCAAATTGACTATAATTGTTTTCTGATTGTAATACGTCTTTATAATATAAAATGAAGTCATCTGCAATTAAATTGTAATTAAGTGTAACATCAAATTTTAAACAATAGTTTTTTAAACTGTCAAGAATTGATTTTGTAAAATTAATAATCTCTAAATCTATTTCAAAACAAGTAAGGTCTATCTGTTTAACGGAATTGTTTTTGCATAATTGTTCAATTAAAGAACAGGATAAAATTCCCAAGCCGCATGCCGGTTCACAAATAGAAATAACTTCTTTAGTAACCGATAAATTACAAAACTCTACAAATTTTTTGGCAGTTAATTTTGGGGTAAAAAATTGACCGAGCTTTTGCCTTTCAAGTTTATCTTTTTCTAAGGTAATTATTTGGGCAATACTATCGGCATAATCTGAAGGGAGTGAGAAATTATTGCTTGACCGGTCTAAATCCATATTTTGTTGATGCTTAATAATAAAATTAAAAATTGTTTTACTTACTTGTAGAATCAGGAATCAGTTGGGTTTCAAACTTAGCCCAAATTTCAATTACCTTAATCTCGTTTAAGGCTAATTGTGCTGAAGGGTGAAAAAAAGTATATAAAGATAAAGGCATATCTCCTTTTTCAACTTCTTCCCAAATTTCTTCTTTTAGTTTTTTTTCTTTTGACTCATCCCACTCCGAAAAATTAAGATGTTTTCTACCGTTATAAACATCGCCTGAAATTATCCAAGAAGCAGGGGCAATGTAACTGTAAATAGGGTAAGTAACTTCGTTGGAATGACAATCGTAACAAGATTTTCTTAAAATGTTTTCTACTTTTATTGGCATTTTAGGACTTTGTTTTATAGGAGGATTAGACCTATTTACGGGAATTAAATTTATTAAAACGTAACCAATAAATCCAATTAATATAATTTTTTTATTTATAATCATAAGCCGGAAACTTATTTTAATATCTCTTTTATTTTGATACAAAAATTAATTAAAAAGTTTAAAATTTCTTCGGGATTTAAAAACTTATGAGTAAACTCCAATTTAACTACATCTTTCTCGTTTTTAAATTGAGAATTTACTGATTTTACCGAAACAATATAATTGGCAACAATAGGAAATTTTTCGGTATAATAAGTATTATTATTTCCTTTTGGTAAATAAATAACAACTTTATTTTTTAAAATAATAATTTTTTCAAACAAAGCAAAAGAAGCATAATATTTTAAAGTGGCGGCAAGAATAAGTCTTTGAGCAGGAGGAGGGATTTTACCAAATCTATCAACCATCTCCTCTTTAATTTCTTCAATTTCGTCGATTTTGACAATGCTAAACAAAGCAGTATAAAAACTTAACCTATCGGCTTGTTCAGACATATAAGTTTTAGGCAATCCCAGTTCAAAATAAGTATCGATATTGGTATCTAAACGTTCAAGGTGTTTTGGAAGGTCTTTAAACTCTTCGCTAAACTCTCCGGTTTTTAATTCCTCAACAGCTTCATCAAGTAGTTTCATGTACATATCAAAACCTACTGAATCGATAGCTCCGCTCTGTTCGGTTCCTAATAAGTTTCCCGCTCCCCTAATTTCTAAATCCCTCATGGATAAATTAAAGCCCGTGCCTAATTCAGTGTATTCTTCTATTGCTTGAAGCCTGCGAATTGATTTTTTTGTAATAGCATCCATAGAAGGGACAAGTAAAAACGCATAAGCTTGTTTATCGCTTCTTCCTACTCGCCCGCGTAATTGGTGTAATTCCGCCAAGCCAAATCTATCTGCACGGTTAATAATTATTGTGTTTACGTTTGGAATATCAATTCCGGATTCAATTATTTTTGTTGCCACCAAAATTTGGTATTTTTTATTTAAAAATTCATATATCACTTTCTCCAAATCTGCCGGTTTCATCTGTCCGTGTGCAATTCCGATATTTATACCGGGTATATGCTTTTTAAGGTACAAAGTAATTTTATCAATAGATTGTACTCTATCGTGAATAAAATAAACTTGTCCACCTCTACGTAGTTCTGCACTAACCCATTCTCGTATTTTCACTATATCAAAAGGAGCAACCTTGGTATAAATTGGTTGTCTATTTGGCGGGGGTGTTGCAATAATACTTAAATCTCTTGCACCTAATAACGATAAATTTAATGTTCTGGGAATAGGAGTAGCAGTTAAAGTAAGCGTATCTACATTAGCTTTAATTGTGCGTAGTTTTTCTTTTGCCATAACACCAAATCGGTGCTCTTCATCTATAATAAGCAAACCTAAATCTTTAAAATTAACATCTTTAGAAAGTAATCGATGAGTGCCGATAACAATATCGATTAAACCTGCGGCAATTTGAGTAATAATTTCTTTTTGTTCGGTTTTAGTTTGAAATCGAGATAAAACGGCAATTTTAACGGGAAATAAATTAAGTCGATCAATAAATGTATTAAAATGTTGTTCTGCCAATATTGTAGTAGGTACTAATATTGCAACTTGTTTACCGTCACTAACCGCCTTAAAAGCAGCACGTACAGCAATTTCGGTTTTACCGAATCCAACATCTCCGCAAACAAGTCTGTCCATCGGGTTATATGATTCCATATCCGATTTAACTTCTTCGGTAACTTTAGATTGATCGGGTGTGTCTTCATACAAAAATGATGCTTCAAGTTCTTTTTGCCAAACAGTATCGGGGCTAAAAGCATACCCATGTGTTTTACGTCTTTCGGCATACAATTTTATTAAATCTTTTGCGGCATCGGCAATTTTAGATTTAACTTTTTTCTTTGCATTTTTCCATTCATTAGTTCCCAAATTGGTAAGCTTAGGAGTAACATCTTCTCGGGAGCTGAATTTTTTAACCAACGAAAGATAGTTTAAATTAACATAAACAACGGCACCTTCATCGTAATTTATTTTAATACTTTCTTGTTCAACAGTACCTATTTTTATTGTTTCTAAACCTGCATATTGCCCTATACCAAAAGTTTCGTGAACAACAAAATCTCCTTTTTTGATTGCTGCAAAATCTTTTACTTTCGATTTTTTATTAAGTAACTTTGGTGTTATTTTTGTTCGGTAAGGTTTATTAAATATATGATAATCGGAATAAACGACTGTTTTATTATTTAAAGCAACAAAGCCTTTTTTTATAGGTAAGGTTTTAACAGCAATTTTCCCGGAATAAGTTAAATCTTCAAATTGTGGATTTTCTCCGCTTAATAGCTCGGTAATTCGTCTGCCTTGTAATTCGTTTTCAACAGTTATTAAAATTCGATAATCTTTTTGTATATATTCCGAGATTGATGCAAACAGAATTTTAAAATTAGAATTAATAACCGGGGCTTCGGAAAGGTTAAAGTCTATTCTATCCGAAAAGAAATTTAAATTATCTTCAACAACCCAAATTGCATTCTTCCTGTCAACCAATTCTTCAAAGGTATAGGCATAACGTTCCTGTGTTTTAAAATTCTCGTTTTTAGGTGCTATCGATTTCCCTTCAAAAATTTCTTGTTTAAGTTCTTCGTCAATATCTTCGGATTCATAAGCGGGTTCAATTTTAGACGTATAGGAATCAGCTAAAAATTCATTGATATAAACTGTTGACGAAAAAATAATGGGCGAGGTTAAAAAGTCGAAAATATCGGCAGTTAATTCTTCTGCTTCTTCATTAATTCTTTCGGCAAGCGTAACAGAATCAGCCGATTTTAGCGAACGCTGGCTATCGGGTTCAAAATAGCGAACAGATTCAATAAAATCTCCGTCAAATTCCAATCTAACGGGGTGTTTTTCACTAAAAGACCAAAAATCTATAATGCTTCCTCTAATAGCAAAATCACCTATCGAATCAACAAATTTTTCTCGTTTATAGTCGAAAATATCAAAATATTCTAATATCTCATCATATTTAATATTACTTCCGGTACTAATTAAAATTGTTTTATTGTCAATTCTTTTTTTAGGCGGTAGTTTTACGTTTAACAATTCATAAGGTGCAAGAATAACCGAATCCTTTTTATTGGAAAGTTTGGTTAAATTTTCTTGTATAGGCTCTAAATTCAGGTCGTCAAATACAATAAGTTTTTCTCCTAAACCTAATATGTTAAATTCTACCTTTGCCTCGTTAACAACAATAATGGAAGGGTATAATACTAAATATTGTTTTGAAGATTGATAAATGTAATTAATTAATAAGTTTTTTGAAGAGCCGGGAAAATTGCTTGTATATATTATTTGCCCAAGATTTGCACCATTAATTAAATTTTGCAATAATTTAGTGCTTTTATTTTCCGAAAAAATATTTAAAAGTTCTTTTGCCATAGTAAGTATTTATTTTACATACAAAAATACAAAATTTGCATTTCATAAAATAAATTTTATTCTTAATTTGTTATTAAAATTAATTAATAATAGTTTTATTTTTATCATTAATGGTGAATATATGGGATTAAAAAAAGCAGGTGCGTACAATGGATTAAAATCTGAAGAATTAAAATGGGTGGTTAATCCAAAAGAATGTATTATTGAAGAAGAGAAAAGTACAGATGGAGATGAAGTAATTATTGGACAAGAAAAAGCAATAAAAGCATTACAAGTAGGAATAGAAATTAAAAATCCCGGTTATAATATATTTATTACCGGATTAAGCGGTACGGGAAAATTAACTACAATTAAAAAACTTTTAGAAGTAATTTCACCGGTTGAAGTTGAGCTGAAAGATTATGTATATGTTAACAATTTTAACGATGAAGATAGACCGATTTTGTTGGAAATGCCGGCAGGTACGGCAATTAAGTTTAAGAAAGATATGTCTTTAATGGTTAAGTTTTTACAAGAAAACATTCCCGGTGTATTGGAAGCCGAGCCATATTTAAACCGTAAAAGAAGGCTTGTTGATTATTATAACCAATCCCAACAAAAGTTATATAATCAATTTGAAAATAAACTGCACAAAGACGGTTTTGTACTGGGTCAAAGTCAAAACTCCGAAATCCCTCAACCCGAAATAATGATTGAAAAAGAAAACAAGCTTTATTATATTCAACAATTGGACGAACTTCTATCAAATAAACTTATAGATAAACATGAAGCTACAACATTTGCAAAAAAATACTCCGGATATCAACAAGAATTGCAAATTGTGCTTAAAAAAAGTTTAAGTATCAGTAAAGAATATCAGCAAAAATTAAATGAATTGGAAAAAGACCATACAAAAAATATAATTGATGCAGTATTAGACGAGATGCGTGCCAATTATCATTTTCCTAAAATAATAGAATACTTTGAGCAAATTAAAGATGCCATTTATGAAAATTTAGATGTATTTGTGGGTAGGCGTGAAGCAAGAGAAAGTACGCGAGAGGGAGTAATTATAGACTATTTGAAATCATTTGAAGTTAATGTTATTTTGGATAATTCCGAAACAAAGGGAACTCCGGTAATTACGGAAACATACCCCACATACAGCAATTTATTTGGTACAATTGAAAAAATACCGGATGGCACCGGAGGATGGTATAGCGATTTTACAAGAATAAAAGCAGGAGCTTTATTACGTGCAAATAACGGGTATTTAATTTTGCGAGCATTAGATTCGTTTAATGAACCGGGTGTATGGAATACATTAAAACGTGTTTTATTATACGGAAATTTGGAGATGCAAGATCAAGTTAGTTATTTTCAAATTTCTTCCGGAGTATTAAAACCGGAGCCTATTAAAATTAATACTAAAATTATTTTTATTGGTAATAACGACATATATTCTTTATTATCTAACTATGAAGACGATTTTAATAAAATATTTAAGATTAAAGCCGAGTTTGATTATGAAATGAATAAGCATAACGGTGCAATTAATAGTTACATAGGTGTTTTGCAAACAATAATTAAAAAAGAAAATTTGATGCAATTCAAAAACTCGGCAATAGCCAAATTATTAGAGTATAGTGCCCGCTATGCAGGAAATAAGAACAAGCTAACAACTCGTTTTGCTTATATTTTAGATTTAATGTTAGAAGCCGATTTTTGGGCAAAAAATGAAGGTGGAAAAGAAGTAGAAGATAAACATATAAAACAAGCCTTTGAATCTATGAATGAAAGACACGGATTGGGGAATATAAAAATTACCGAAATGATAAAAGACGGAATGATTTTAATTGATACTATTGGCGAAAGAGTTGGGCAAATTAACGGTTTGGCAGTATATGGAGATGGTATATATGCCTTTGGCAAACCTACAAGAATTACCGCAAGTGTATCGATTGGTAGCGGTAGTATAATTAATGTTGAAAGAGAATCAGGTTTATCCGGAAGTAGCCACAATAAAGGTGTTTTAATTATTTCAGGTTATATCAAAGAATTATTTGGAAAACATA
>DAINPX010000068.1:0-11335 GCA_036743235.1 Melioribacteraceae bacterium | reverse complement strand
CTTTTGTGACATTTCTATTTTGTCGAATGGTGACATTTCTATTTTGCTATTACATCCCCTCTATAATATTAAATAAATTGTAACATTTAAATAAATAAATTAGTATATTTAAATAGATTTAATATAAAATAAAATTTTTAACCATAATATCAAAATGAATAGAAAAATATTTGTAATATTTTTTTGTGTTTTTAGTAATTTATTGTTATTTGCACAAAATGACAATAACTATAGCAACATAACTAATAGTAATGTAATAAAGTTATTAGATTCAGCACGGTTATATATTAGCAACACACCTTCAAAATCTATAAATTTTGCCGAAGAAGCTTACTCATTATCCCAAAACAACAATTATTATTTAGGAAAAACCTTAAGTTTAAAGATGCTTGCTGCAGCTTACAGAAATTTGGACAATTATTCAAAAGCTCTTGAGTATTTATTTGTTGCATTAAAAATTGATAACAAAGAAAAAAGCGATGTTAATTTAGCCAATACTTATAACGATATCGGATTAATATATTACAGAATTAATAATTACGAAAAAGCATTAGAGAGTTATTTGCTTGGGTTAAAAAATGCCGAGTTTTCAGGCAATTCCAAAATTCTATCTAATTTATATAACAATATAGGGGCTGCTTATCAAGTTATCGGTAAATTTGACGATGCAGAGCTATACTTACAAAAAGCTTTAAGGATTTTTGAAGAAAATAAGGATAGTACGGGAATAGCTAGATTATTTAACAACTTAGGATATTTAAGCGAAACCGCAGGAAATAATCAAAATGCACTAAAGTATTATGAAAATTCGTTAAAAATTAAACTAAAACTTAACAACAAACTGGATATTGCCAATACAATGCAAAATTTGGCAAGCATTTATCTCTCCTTACAAAATTCCGATAAAGCTATAAATTTATTACAAAACTCTATAGAATTAGCCAACTCTATTAACAATAAAAAACTTAAAGCTGATGCTTATTTATTGTTAACATTTTGTTATTTTTATAAACGGGATGCAAAACAAAGTTTAAATTATAGGAATTTGTTTTTCAAAACTTCCGAAGAGATTAAAAGAGATGACCAAGCAAGAAAAATTGCAGAGTTATTGGTAAAAAATAAACTGGAACAAAAAGAGAAAGATAACTTATATTTAGCTCGACTTACAAATGTTCAACGATACTACATGATTATTATTGGTGTAATTTTTACTATTGTAGTTATTACATTAATTATTTTAATTAGAAATAAAAACAGTATTAATAAAAAATTGACCGAAAGTTCTATTCAGCTAAAAAAGAGAATAGAATTTATTGAATTTTTAAGTAATTCTTCTTCCAATTTAATCAACGTTCCATTAAACGAAATTGACAACAATATTATTCACTTTCTTCAATTTTTAACAGATTTTAATGACAGAAAATTTGTAGCTCTTTTCACTTATTCTCAGCAAAACAATTCTTTAACTCTTAAATATAAATTTGTAAATCCGGATTTTATTTTTGATGCTAAAGAAATTGTTTTTGACAATAGAAAAAATGAAGCACTCCCTACATTATTTTTTGATAAGCCCATT
The DNA here is from genome assembly GCA_036743235.1 of Melioribacteraceae bacterium. GTDB lineage: Bacteria > Bacteroidota > Ignavibacteria > Ignavibacteriales > Melioribacteraceae > JAEXOD01. The sequence continues at coordinate 9,759 of DAINPX010000068.1, read as the reverse complement.
ACTTATAGTGTTTCCGATAATACTATACCCGGGTTATCAAGTGATTATGTTGATCCGGAAATTAGAACAATTCTCTTTATCCCTATAAAAATTGAAAATAAATTATGGGGAGTTATAATTTCGGGAACTACTTTAGAAAACGATTTTCACAACGAGGAATTAATAAACATATTTTCTCTTTCGGGTGAAGTTTTATCTAATGCTCTTAAGCGAAAGATGAACGAAGAGAGATTGGTTTTTTATTCCAAAGAACTTGAAGAAATTAATAGAAGCAAAGATCGTTTTTATTCTATGATTTCTCATGATCTAAAAAGTCCTTTTCAAGGTTTATTGGGATTGGCATCATTTATTATTAGCGAAGCCGATAATTTATCGAAAGATGAAATAAAAGAGTTTGTGGGGAATATTGAAAACTCGGCTAAGAATTTGTTTGGATTGTTAGAAAATTTATTAAATTGGACACGATTTGAACTTGGCAGAATTCAATATTACCCTGAAAAGTTTTACTTATACGATTTATTGGAAGAAATTGAAAATCTTTTAATGGGAAGTGCCAAAAAGAAAGAAATTAATTTGAATTTTGAAATTGATAAAGATTTTACCTTAGTAGCGGATAGAAAAATGTTATATTCAATTCTATCTAACTTAATTATTAACGGAATTAAATTTACTAAACCCAAAGGTATGGTTACGGTAAGTGCTCAAAAATCTCTTTCAAACATTATAATAAAAGTTTCGGATAACGGAATAGGAATGACCAATAATCAAATTAATAATTTATTTGATATAACAAATATTAATTCAACTCCGGGTACAAATAACGAAAAAGGCACCGGTTTAGGTTTACTTCTTGTTGGCGAAATGATTGAAAAATTAAAAGGAAAAATTGAGGTTACCAGTGCAATTGGTAAAGGAACTTGTTTTATTATTTCACTTCCTCAATAAATTTTCTGTTCAATTTCAATAATAATCTTTGTCCCTTCTCCTATTTTGCTTTCAACATTAATTTTCCATCCATGTAAATCAATAAATTCTTTGCATAATATTAATCCTAAACCTGTCCCCTTTTCTCTATTGGTGCCCGGCTTAGAAACTTGTTTATCAATTTTAAATAGATTTTCAACATCGCTATTTTTCATCCCTACCCCCGTATCTTGAATAATTAAAAATTTTTTCTCTTTATTTTCTTCGGCAATTATATATATTTTTCCTCCATTCTCGGTAAACTTTATTGCGTTTGTAACTAAATTATTAATAATCGATTTTAACATCTCAATATCGGCATTAATAATAAATTCTTGCGGTATTTGTTTAATTATTTCAATTCCTTTCTTCTCCGCATTAATTCTTAATACCCCAAGTATCCACTCTGCTAAATCGCACAAACTTATCTCTTGCAGTTCAAGTTTCCTTTTACCTCGTTGCACGTTTGCCCATTCTAAAAGATTTTCCAATAAATCGTATTGGTTATGAACCAATACCTTTAAATTATTAAGTATTTTGTATAATTCATCTGTAGAAACATCGTTAAAGTTTTCGGTTATTATATCAAAATAACCTAATATCCCTTGAAAAGGACTTCGCAAATCGTGCGATATTATCGAAAAGAATTTATCTTTTGCCACATTGCTTTCACGCAATCGTAATTCGGATTGTTTTAATGACTCTTCAGATATCTTTCTGTTTAGTGCAATAGTTGCTTGACTTACAAAGGCTTCAATAATATCAAAATCTTTGGGTTCATAACCTTTTTTCATTACAATAATTACGCTTCCTAATAAATTTTCGTCTTTATTTATTCCGTAAACATAAACTGAGCTAACATTAAAGATTCTTTCTAAACTTGCAATTGCGGTTAACGATATTGTATTTAACGTAACTTCTGCCAATCCCCCTTCTAGTTTAATTATTTTCCCTTTTCCCAAACGTTCTAATGCTACTGGTGTTAATTTTGTTTTCCTTCCCAAAACAACACCACCAATTAATTTATCAATATTTTTAATTTGTGTTTCAACCCCGGCAATATACTCTAATTGTGATATATCTTTGACCACAGAATTTACCAATATAAAGCTATTGGGAATTAACAACCGTAAATAATCACCTATTAGCTTATAAATATTCTCCGGTTTTTCTAAAAATGCAATTGCGCTGCTTGCCAAAACTTCTATATTGTTGCCATAGTTTTTTATCTTTTCTTCTGCAAGTTGTTTTTCTGTTATATCCCGTGTTACACCTAATATAATTAAATTTTGTTGATTGAAGTCGTATGTAATTCTGGCATTTATCTCTCCATATCTTTTTTCACCGTTTTTATTAATAAATACTAAATCTAAATGCTCAATTGATGAATCGTCAAAAGTATTGGTTTCGTCATAAATGTATAATTTTTTGGTTAATAGTTTTTTTACTTCTTCTAACGAACTCTCTGTTAAATAATCTTCTATTTTAAGATCCATAAATTCATACGGTGTATATCCTAAAAAATTATATATGGCTTTGTTACAATAAATCGTAGTTAAATCCAAGTCCATTTTCCAAATAACGTCCATACTGTTTTCAGCCAAATACTCATATCTTTCTAAATTAAGATTTCTTTCTTTTTCAACTCTTTTTATTTCGCTTAAATCTAAACCGGTGCAAATAAACCCGGCAAAATCGCCCTTCACATCATTATAAGGAATCGATTTTTCATAAATTGTAAATCCTGTTAATAAATTATACTCAATTGAAAAGGGTATATTAATTGAATAATATCTTTTATAAATTTCTGCAACTTCATCAAATGAATGGACATCAATAAAATCCAACATACTTTTTTCAAGTAATTCGGTAATAGAGAAGTTTAAAAAATTTGATAATAATTTATTTGTATAAATAAATCTTCCGTTTTTATCTGTCATCCAAATAAAAATTGGGGCATTTTCGGTTAGTAATTTAAATTTTTGTTCGCTGCTGTAAAGGGACTGCAAAAGTTTAATCCTTTCAACGGCATAAATTACTGCTAACTGCAAATTTTTCTCGTTTATTTTGCCTTTTACCAAATAATCATGTGCCCCTTTTTGTACGGCAATATATGCTGTGTCCTCATCGTCATATCCCGATAAAATAATAATTGGAATTTGACCGAAAATGTTATATACTCTTTCAAATGTTTTTATTCCGCTACTATCCGGTAATGTTAAATCCAAAAGAATTACATCGGGTAAATAATCGATAGTGTTTTCTTCAATTTTTTGTAATGTATCAATAAATTTAAAGTTAAATTTCATCTTATCGTTTCCCGTCAAATACTCCTTTACAAGTAAAGCATCTCCCGGGTTATCTTCAATAACCAATATGTCCCTAATCATAAATAAAAAAAATCTCCTAAAAAATTACATTGGCAATTTTACAATTGTTAACCAAAAATCTTCAATTGATTTAATTACATTTAAAAATTGATCTAAATCAATCGGTTTTGTAATATAACAGTTTGCGTGTAAATCATACGATTTAACTATATCTTCTTCTGCTTTAGATGAAGTAAGGATAACAACCGGAATCCTCTTTAAGTTTTCGTCTTCCTTAATTCTTTTTAATACATCTCTTCCGTCAACAAGTGGTAAATTTAAATCCAGCAGTACAATATCGGGTTTAATTCCCTTACCGCCAAATAAATAATCTAAAGCTTCTTTACCGTTAATGGCAACATGCAAGTTATTAATAACTTTTGCACTTTGTAAAGCCATCTGGGTCAGTTTAACATCACCAGGATTGTCTTCTACAAGCAATATCTCAATAGGCTTCATATTTTTTTCCATCTTACTTTCTCCCCTTATTTAATGTAAAACAGAATTGTGCCCCATCTGTAACTGTTTCGTCCAACCATATCCTTCCTCCATGTCTATCTATTATTCGTTTGCAAATTGATAAACCTATTCCCGTACCGGGATATTCATTTACTGTATGTAATCGTTCAAATATTTCAAAAATTCTATCTTTATATTCAAACGGAATTCCAATTCCGTTATCTCTTACTTTAAATAAATATTTGTCATTTAAATCTTCTGCCATTATAAATATTGTAGGTTGTTTACCTCCGGAGTATTTTATTGAATTATCAATCAAATTTTGTAACAATCTTATAATTTGTGTTTCATCGCCAAAAACAATAGGAAGGCTTCCGTTAACTACAACTGCACCGGTTTCATGAATTTTTGAAGACAGAGCAACCATTACTTTACCCATAACTTCAGATAAATTAACGTTAACAAATTCCTTTCCCTTTGTAGTAACCCTGGAATACTCCAATAAGTCATCAATCAATTTCTGCATCCTTTTTGCTCCGTCAACCGCAAAATGTATATATTGGTCTGCTTGTTCATCTAACTTGTTTTTATAACGTTGTTCTAATAATTGTGTGTAACTGGCTACCATTCGTAAAGGTTCTTGCAAATCGTGAGAGGCAACATAAGCAAACTGTTCTAATTCTTTGTTGCTGGTCTCAAGTTTATATAACGTGTCTTGTAATTGTTCTTCAAATATTTTTTTCTTCGTTACATCTTCAAATATTCCTAAAACACCAATTGTTTTACCTTCAATATTTTTTAACGGTACTTTAGAAGTACTAATCCACACCTTCGTACCGTCCGATTTAATAAGTTCTTCTATTTTATCTAACATCGGAATAGAACTTTCCATCACTTCTTTATCATCTTCAACATAAAAATCGGCTAATTCTTTCCAAGGTAACTCATAATCATTTTTCCCAATAATTTCGGATACCGAACTTAAACCTCCGTCTAAAGCAAAATTATGATTGCACCCTAAATAATAACAATTTTTATCTTTCCAAAATATACGTTGAGGAACACTATTTATTATCGTGTTAAGCATTGTTGTAGATTCGTTTAACTTGGTTACTAAATCTCTGCTTTCAGTTTCATCTCTGGCAATACCCAATATAGATTTTACTTTATTCTTTTCATCAATAATGGGCACTAATTTTGTTTCAAAATATTTTTTCTCTCCGTTAATAATTAATTCGGTATCAACGTTTTTTATTGCTCTTTCATTAATTACTTTCTTAAATTCTTCAATAGGAATATTAAATATAGTCTTGTAGTTTTGGCCATTTATTAATGCTTCAATTTCTAAATTCGGATTAATTATTTTTGCAGCATAATAATTTACAAATTCTAACTTAAATTCACTATTTAACAAAAAGATTCCTTCTTGTGCCGATTCTGCTAAAAGTTTGTATCTTTCTTCACTTTCCGCTAATTCTGTCCTTATTCTAATTTCGGTAGTTATATCCAATACATCGCTAATTATAAACATAGGATTAAAATTTTTATCGTATAACATCGATAAACTTATTTTTGCATAAATAACATTCCCGTTTTTGTGAATATATCTTTTCACAAGATGAAAACTTAAATTTTTATTATCAATGGTTGTTTTAAGTGCGTTTTTACTTCTTACAATATCATCGGGATGAGTAAATAAAGAATAGTTTTTCCCAACAATTTCTTCCTTCATATATCCCAACATATTACAAAACGAAGAATTAACTTCCATAAAATTACCTTCAACAGACATAATTGTTTTACCGGCAGCCGAGTTTTCAAATATGCTTAAGTATTTTTCGGTATTGGCAATAAGTCTGGTTTCAATTTTTTTCCTCTCCGATATATCCGATATAAAACCCTCTAAAAATTTGGGCATGCCTGTTTCGTCATAAACTGCAATCCCTTTTTCATAAACCCATTTAATTTCATTGTTTTTTGTTTTTATTTTATATTCATAACTATACTGTTTTTTATTTTTAATAGCTTCTTCGGTAAAATTCCAAACAAAATCTTTATATTCATCTAATATTAAACTGTTATATGTTACTTTAGAGTTAAACAATATTTCATCCGGTTCATATCCGGTTAATTCCTTACAGCCGTTACTTATAAACGTCATTGTCCAATCTTTATCTATCTTGCTTCTATATACCATTCCGGGTAAATTACTTAGTAAAGTAAAATATATTCGTTCTGCTTCAATAATTTTATTTTCGCTTTCAATTAGCGAAGTAATATCTTGAATAAACAAATAATAATAGTTTTTTCCCAAAAATGAATAAACTTCAAACTCTATGCTAACATTAAATTTATTACCGTTTTTCTTTTTGCATATGCTTTTTAGAACTCCTTTATCGCCAATAGTTTTAAGTGTTATTGCCTTATTAATTTTTTCTTTCTCTATATCTATAAACAAGTCGCAAAAATTAGAATTTATTAAACCACCGTTAAATCCGTAAACATCAATCAAATTTTCGTTATGAACAATAATAGTTCCGTCTTTATCTATTAGTAATTGAACTTCCAATATACTTTGTTTAATAATTTCTTTTAATTGTTCGTAACCAACTTGTTCTTTCTGTTTTTCAGATATAGTTGAAATTGTTTTTCGAGTAATTCGTTTAAATAAAATTTCGATACTTAAAACGGTAACTATCGAAAATATTAATGCAACCATAAAAATTGAATATTTAGAATAGTCAAGATGTTCGCTTAACGAAGCAGTATCCAACGAAAAAATTATTACCCAATTGCTATTTTTTAAAGCTCTTGAATAAATAATAACTTCAGTATCTTGTTTATAGGTTACGGTAGTTAATTTACCCACATTATTTTGTAAAGAATTTAATTCCGTTTGTTTTCTAAAAAAATCTAAATCAATGTTATCATTTTTAACTGAAAAATTGAATTTCCCTCTACTTATATTATAAATTAATACCGAAAGTTTTTTATCTCCTAAAATAACCGGGTTATTTAGTTCTTTTGATATAAAATCACTCTTTAATCCAACTCTAAAATACCCTATAACTTTATTATTAATATTATTAATGGGCACCCTCATAGATAAATTATAATCGGTATAAATTAATTCATTTTTCCAAATTGCCGAACCTTTATCATCATAATATCCCGGAATAATATTGTGTGCTTCGCTTAAGGGTAAGTTGTTTTTATTAACCGTAAATATTATTTTTTTATCTAAACTTTCAAGAATTATAAAACCCAATCTATCAGGTTCTATTTTATTATATAAATTATAATAAAATTGTTTAACTAATGGATGTTGATTATAAAGAGTATCCAAATTATACAAATTATAGATTTTAATTAAATTAAAAACATCCCTTTCAACACTTTCTTTTTTTTCTATTATAATATTGTTTAATGTGTTAATTTTTGATTCGGAATAAGTGGAAAGTTCGTTTTTTACTATTTCATAAAATTCGTTTTTATGAGATAATGAGTAAAAAAAAGCAGTAGTAAATGCAGTAATAACTATTATTACCGCTATGACATGTACCCCATATTTATTGTACCACAAATCTTTACTTGCACCAAACATAATTTTTCCGATAAATATGTTTTTATTTACAATTTACTACTAAAAATATTTAAAAGCTACAATTTATTTTAAAAAAAATACATTTTGTTTTATTTAAATTTATAGTTATATTTATAAAAATATAATATGTATTAATTACTCTTATTCGGTTTTTATTAATTGTTTTTGTCCTAAATCTACTTATATATATATGAAATTAATTACTATTTTGCTTTATGCACTATTATCTGTTTTTCCTTTTACTTTAAAGGCACAAAACTTTTTTTTGCATAAATACGGAGATGAACACGGATTAAAAAGCAATTTGGTAAAAGCAATAGATCAAGATAAAAGCGGATTTTTATGGGTTGCAACCGATGCCGGACTTGCAAGATTTGATGGTAAACAATTTATAAATATTACCAATAATTTCCCTTCTCTTTTTGTTAAAGATGTTTTGGTAACTTCCGATAACAAAATTATTGTTGTTACTGATTTAGGTGTAGGCTTATTAAAATTAAAAGATGGTAATTATGAATATTTTAATTTAATAGAAGGGAAACCCGAAGAAAAAGTCGGATTTTTATATTATCCCAAAGCAGCTTTTGAAGATATAAATAATAATATTTGGATTAGCGACAATACCGGATTAACAAAATATAAAAACGGGAAATTTACAAAATATAGGTTTGATGACAAATTTGCTACAGATGACTATTTAAATTCATTTTGGATAACTGAAGATAATGCCGGTAATATCTATGCCAGCTCGTGGCAAGGTTATCTATTTTATTTTGATAAAACCGAAGATAAATTTTTAGAAATACCAATTACAAATAAGGTAAATAATTATTTTATCAACCAAATCTCTTTTGTTGATAATTATATAATTGCTGCAACTTCAATTGGTTTGGTTAAATTAAATATTACTAATAATACAGCAACAAATACATTATTGTTGCAGTTTATTAACACTATTTGTTTTTACCAAGATTACGACAAATTTTACATTGGTGGTGTTGAAGGGGGTATTTTTGAATGGAACGGAAAATCTGATAAAGCAATTCCCATTTTAGGTAATAATATTAATTCAATTGTAAATTACATGTATCCCGATATCCAAAATAATATTTGGGCGTGTACAGATGAAGGAATAGTTTTACTCCAAAAATCGTCTTTTGCAGAGTATAGATTAAGCCATAATGCTTTTGACAATACACGTTATATTAGAACTCTTTCATCTGACGGTTTAAATAACATATATTTTACCGATCAAGAAAATATTTTAAAAATTAACAATTCTCAATTTCAATCTTCACCTGAAATTGTATTTTATGGTAATGGAAAACGTATTTACAATTTTGCGGTAAATGAAAATTTAATGTGGATTTCTACAAGAAGTAGCGAATTGTTTCTTAAATCGGGAAACAGTAATAAAAAATTTACTATTGAAGGTCTAAATTTTCGTATTTCGGGTATGGCTATAAACTCAAAAAACGGATTATTTGGTTTAATGGAAAACACTAATAATGTAATTAAAATTTACCCTGATTTTACATATAAAATTTATAAAATAGATAATTTAACTTCTTCCAAAGCCCTTATTAAATGCATTGATGATAAAATTTATGTATTAAACTTTACCGATAAAATAAATATTATAATTTATGATGAGAATAATGATACTTTTAAAGAACTTAATTTAACTCACCAAATAAAATATCCAAGAAATGTTACAATAAATGATTTTGTTAAATTGAAAGACAATAGTTTTTTATTGGCAACAAATATTGGTGTTTTAAATTATAATAATAATTTTATTTCATTTTTCTTTGAAAAAGACCATTTACTAACAAATAATGCAAAAGCAATTTCGGTTGCCCCAAACGGACAAATTTGGTTTGGGACGGAAAACGGACTTGTTTTATTTTATATTAACGAATTTGCTGTTTTTAACCGAGTTGATGGCTTACCAAATACCGTAATTACGCCAAGCGGGTTATACTTAGATAATAGTAATAAAATTTGGGTTGCAACAAGCAGCGGTTTAGCTTATTGGCAGAAGCCGAACACTAATATAGAAAAGACACCTAAACCGGTAATTTATTCGGCATTTTTTAAGGGAAAACAATTAGATATTACGTCTAAATTTTTTGATGTAACAGGAAAAGGAACAATTGTATTTAATTATGCTGCTTTGGTTTATCCGGCAAATAAAAGATATCAGTTTAGAATAATAGGCTGGCAAGATGAATGGTCTGAACTTACGGAGTATGAATCTCAAAGTTTTATCAATCTGCCTCAGGGTAATTATGTTTTACAAATTAGAGCAAAACAATTTGGATATTTATGGAGTGATATAGCAGAACTTAGGTTTACAATTTA
>DAINPX010000067.1:0-11378 GCA_036743235.1 Melioribacteraceae bacterium | reverse complement strand
AGTGTAGATAGTCCTTTCGCTCAAAAACTTTGGGCAGATAAGTTTAAATTCGATTTTCCATTACTAAGTGATTTTAATAAAACTACCGTTAATGCTTATGGTGCTGTACATGATGTTTTTGTACCCGGTAAATTCGATTATTTAGGCGTTGCTAAAAGATCGGCATTTGTGGTAGATAAAGAAGGTGTAATACGTTATATTGAAATATTAGATAATCCCGGCGAAGAGCCCAGTTACGAAAAAATACAAGAAATATTACAAAAATTAAATTAGGATGTGAGTTATTATGTTAAAACCGGGTGATAAAGCTCCAGAATTTAGTGTAAATGACCAAAATGGAAATACGGTTAAATTATCGGATTTTGTCGGTAAAAAAGTTGTATTATATTTTTATCCAAAAGATAATACTTCAGGGTGTACCAAAGAGGCTTGTGATTTTAGAGATGCTATTAGTCAATTTGAGAACAATAATACTGTTGTATTAGGGGTAAGTGTAGATTCAATTTCTTCTCATCAAAAATTTATAACTAAATATGAATTGCCTTTTACTTTATTAAGTGATAGTGAAAAAAACTTAGTAAATGACTATGGCGTATGGAAAGAAAAGAATATGTGCGGCAAAAAATATATGGGTATTGAAAGGAGTACTTTTGTGATAGATGAAAAAGGTATTATAACCAAAGTTTTTAACAAGGTAAAAGTACCGGGTCATGTAACTGAATTATTAAAGCTTGTAGAGGCGTAATGATTTATGTAACAAGGCGTGAATTATTTTCTGCGGCTCATCGATTATTTAATCCGAATTTTTCGGATGCCGAGAACGAAAAAATATACGATAAATGCAATAATGAATTTGGTCACGGTCATAATTATGTTTTAGAAGTTACCGTATGCGGGGAAATAAACCCCGCTACCGGTTATTTAATTGATCTTAAAAAACTTAAAAAAATTATCAGAGAAAATGTTATTGTTTTTTTAGATCATAAACACTTAAATTATGAAGTCCCTTTTTTAAAAGGAATTATTCCTACATCCGAAAACTTAACATTAGTAATTTGGAATTTGTTAGTTAAAAAAATTGATGAAGGGAAGTTGTTTTCGGTTAAATTATATGAGACAGAAAACAATTATTTTGAATATAGAGGTGAATAATGCTTGATATTAACAAAATGGAAGAAAGTGTGCTTACACTTTTAACCGAAGTTGGAGAAGATCCGAAACGAGAAGGTTTGGTTAAAACTCCAAACAGAGTAGCAAAGGCTTACGAATATCTTACATCAGGGTATAGAACAGATATAGAAACATTAATAAATGGTGCCGTATTTGAAGAAAAATATGATGAAATGGTAATTGTAAAAGACATAGATTTTTATAGTATGTGCGAACATCATATGTTACCTTTTTTTGGCAAAATGCACGTAGCTTATATACCCAACGGCAAAATTATAGGATTGAGTAAGATACCCAGAATAATAGATGTTTATGCAAGAAGGTTACAAGTTCAAGAAAGACTAACTCAACAAGTTGCCGAAACCTTAGAAAAATACTTGCAGCCGAGAGGTGTAGCTGTTGTAGCTGAGGGGTATCATATGTGTATGATGATGCGTGGTGTAGAAAAACAAAATTCTGTTACCACAACAAGTGCAATGCTTGGAATTTTTAAAGATACTACTAAAACAAGGATGGAATTTTTAACTTTAGTTCAATTTAAGAAAATTTAATATGGAAAATTTAATTTGGATTACAGGATGCAGTTCCGGTATTGGTTATAATATCTCAAAATTATTTGCCGAAAAAGGTTTTTCAATTTTAGCCACTTCTCGTAATAATCAAAAATTAGCATTGTTAAAAAAAGATTTACCAAAAAACAATGTTTTTATTGAAAAATGTGATGTTACAAATTATGATGAGATTAAATCAATATATAAAAAATATTCACAAAATTTTATTTTTGATGGAATAATAAACAATGCGGGGGTTACTTCATTTAAATCCTTTACGCATAATAACAGAGAAGAAATTGATTTAATTATTAATACAAATTTATTAGGTACTATTTATTTAACGAATATTTTAATACCACATTTTATTAGCGTTAAGAAAGGAAAAATATTTAATATTTTATCGGTTGCAGCTACAAAAATCTTTACTAATAGTAGCATTTATGCTGCCAGTAAATCAGGTTTGTTAGCATTTTCAAATGTTGTTAGAGAAGAAGTTAGAGAACACAATATTTCTGTAACAAATATTTTACCTGGTGCAACGGCTACTCCAATTTGGAGTAAAGAAAATTTAGATAAATTTTCGGAAAGGATGATGAATCCAAAAGATCTTGCAGAAATGATTTGTAATCTTTATTTGAACAGTAGTACGGCAATTCCCGAAGAAATTACCGTACGTCCAATATTAGGAGATTTATAAAGTATTACTTTTATTAATGTTTATTCTTTTTTTTATTTTACTCCAAGCTTCGGTAGTTAAAAAACTTTCATCAAAGAAGTTTATTAGTTCAACAAATCTTTTAAAAGGAATAGCAAAAGTCAGAATATCTTTTTGCACATAGGGTCTAGCAGTAACATCAAACAAACCTATTACAGCTCGTGGCTTATCTTTATTTGATTCACTCAAAGGATATTGTATTAAAGAAGAACAACCGGCACCAAACGGAGTTATCGTGCCTTCTTCAAAATCTCTATCAAAGCCCGAAATTGTAAACAAGCCCGAAAGCACATCGGGATTAGCGTAAAAAATTACAATTTCCGGGAAGTCCATTTCAACCATTAGATCCCAGCGTTTAAATATAATGAATTGTTTATCTGTTCGCTTAAATGGAGCTTTTGCCAAAAACTGTTTAACAAGTTCCGGTGATTTTAAATATTTCTCTCCTTTAACAGTCTCATTACCGCATGAAAGAAAATATTCAAAATTCGGTCTTAAGTTATCTTGAAATCCGGAATATTTTTTGCCACCCATACAGCCAATAGATTCTTTTGAAAAAGCTAACGATTTACCGTTTCTTACTTTTGTTAATTCTCCAATTAAACATTTCCAACTTTCTGCTTTTGGAACAATTTCACAATTATTTGCAGTATCACTATAATAAAAAATAATGGGCAATTCAACATCACCAAAATAATTAGCCCATTTTTGCAGGAAAGTGCCTTTTAAATTCATATCCATATTATACCAAAAAAATTATTGAATAAAGTTAAATATAAAAATTGTTTTGGTATTGAAATGTAAAAAATTGTAAATATTAAAAAACCCCGAATATTTTTTAGTTCGGGGTATATTTATAAATAATTACATTATATGCTTATCAAAAGGTAGTTTCTTTTGGTGTCTATTAATAATAAATTCAATAAATAATTCTTTTTGTTTACTATCAAGCAAACCATAAATTTTCAAACTCTCATTAAATTTAAGTTCTTTAATTTGTTTTTCAATTTCTAAAGTTTTATTATAATTTTTTTTAGCTTCTTCAAAATTATCTTGTTTTATCATTTTACGTAAAGATAATTTTGTTTTTTTAAGTTCATATTCCATATCAATAACCTTACTTTGTGTCTCTTCTTTTATTTTACCAATTTCATCTCTTTGGCTTTCGGTCAATTGAAGTTTCTGATGAATGCTTAAATCCTGACGCTTCTTTTCAAAATTATCTGAATCGAGACTCGGTTGTGCAGTTAGAACTATTGCAAAAAATAAAAAAAAACTAGTTCGGATCATTTTTTGTAACATTTTATACCTCGTTTTGTTAAATTGTGTATGTTGGACTTAAATATACTTGCTTAGGTTTAAAAACCTGCAAATTAAACCATGCAGACTAAATAGTTGTCTAAACTTATAAAACAGAGACTTTGAACGAAGAAAAAGATTTAATAGAAAGAGCTAAAAAAGGTGAACATACTGCATTTAATCTGTTAGCCAAAAAATATATTGAAAGAATATATTGGCATGCAAGAAGAATGTTAGGAGATCATTCTGATTCTGATGAAATTACACAAGAAGTGTTAATAGTTTTGTATAATAAACTTTATACTTTTAATTTTGAATCAAATTTATACACGTGGATATATAAAATTACAACTACAAGATGCTTAAATTTGCTAAGAAAAAAGAGTATTCAAAGATTTTTTTCTTTTGATAATTTTGAAGATATTGGTGATTGCGGAAACTTTGAAGATAATTTAATTGAAGATATGGAAAATAGAGAAAAAATAAAACAAATTGACAAGGCTTTGCAAACTTTACCTGTTAAACAAAGACAAGTTTTTGTTTTAAGACATTATGACGGTTTAAGTTATGAAGAAATTGCAGAGATAACAGGTAATAAAGTCGGTACATTAAAAGCGAACTATTTTCATGCATTAAATAAAGTGATTGAGCGTGTAAAATGAAGATAAATGAAGAAATATTGCAAAAACTTAGTTTAATAGATAACTCTGATTTTGAAAAAGAGTTGGAAACTCTAATTAAATTAGGTTACTCAAAAGATGAAATTTTTAGGACGGTTAATTCGCTTCGAAAGTTAGATGCTACAGGGATTAAACTGAACGATGATTATAAAAGTAGTCTGATAGTAAAAGTAAATAATAAAGTGAATAAAACTAATAACTTAATTAGACTAAATAAAATCAGTTATGTTTTATATATAAGTTTATTTGTTTTATTTTCAATTTTTATTTATAGTAGTATAGGTTTTGAAAGACAGACTAATAATCAAATAATTACTTTTAATAATAATGACAAGGCAATATTAAATCAGCTGAAGGAAGAAGATATTGTGAAAAGTTCGACCATGACTGATTTGGTTGAGACTAAAATACATAAATCCAATATAACTTATAAGCCTGAAGAAAGAATTAAGGATGACGAATTAGTTGCCATTGCCGAAGAAAACAAATTTGCATTAAGTGATAATTATATTCCCGGTGTTGATGATGTATTATTATATGAATGTGCAGACGAAGAAATGCTTAAAAGTATATTTAAAAACTTATAAAGGAGATAAAATGAATAAAATTACTTATTTTGTGCTACTTATAATTATATATAGTAGTCTGATATTAGAAGCACAACCAAGGAGAGATGATGATCCTCCTCCTCCAATACCTTTTAAGAAGCTTCAACAATTTGAGAAGGCAAAATTAATCGAAATATTAGATATGGATGAAAACACTTCGATCAAATTTTTTGCTAGACGTAATGAGTCAATGAACCGTTTTATGAAACTTGCAACTCAAAGAGATGCTTTGATAGATGAAATTGAAGCAAAGTTAAACAAAGAAAAGGGGGAGGACTTAGATAAGTTTTACAAACATAGCATTGAAAGACTGATGGAAATAGAAAATAAAATGTTAGATGAAAGGAAAAGTTTTATTAATACTCTAGATGATATTCTAACAAAAGAACAAATTATGAAGTTTGTAATTTTTGATTTTCGACTAAAAAGAGAAATAAAAGATAGAATTAAAGAAAAAAAATAAAAAAAATTTTTTTTTGAAACCATTTTTTTGGATAAGTTGTAAAAATTTTATTAAATTTGCTAATCTGAAATTTTTTCAGTTAAAAAAATTAGCGGAAGTGGTGAAATTGGTATACACGCTATCTTGAGGGGGTAGTGCCCATTGGGCGTACGGGTTCGAGTCCCGTCTTCCGCACAATCATTTATTTAGAATAATTACGAGGTTATGAATGAAGAAACTTATCTTAATAATGGTATATTTATTTCCATTTTTCATGTTTGCACAAAGTGTTGACCTAAAAGATGATACAAAAAAACTTTATAATGAAGGTTTGGAGTTAAGAAAACAGGGCAACTTTAAGGGTTCAGTAGATAAGTTTGACGAAGCATTAAAACTTGAGAATTCGTATCTAATTCATTTCCAAAAAGGAGTTTCACAGCTTAAAGAAAAAAATACCGAAGCAGCATTAGTTTCGTTTGAAACTGCTTTAAAAAGCCAACCAAAATTTGACCAAGCTTTATTTTATGCCGGACAAGCTTGTTTTACTTTAAAACAGTTTGAAAAAGCTCAAGATTATTTTGTTAAAGCTAAAGAGAATACAAAAAATTTACAAGTAAAAAAAGCAGCCGAATCTAATATAGATGCAGTTTTATTACAAGCAGGTCAAACAGCTTTAGCAAATAAAAACTATAATGAAGCTATTAAAAACTTTCAAGAAGTAATTAAATCACAACCTAATAACGAATCTGCTTTATTAGGATTGGCTGATTCTTATGGTGAAGCAGGAAAATATAATGAATCCGTAGAATATGCGGGTAAAGCATTAACGGTAAGAAAAAATCTTCCTGAAGGTGCTATTTATTATACTTTAGGTTCTACTTATAAAAAAATGGGTAAAAATGATTTGGCTTTGCAGAATTTTAATAAATGTATAAACGATAAATCTGCTAAAAATAAAGGGTATAGAGATAGAGCAGAAATTGAAATGAAAGGTCTAAAATAAGTATTTATTTTTTTTATTAAAAAAGCCCATCTTATAAGATGGGTTTTTTTGTTTAAAAGATTGATTTATTAATAATAATATTAAGATAATGTAAAGGTATTATTAATATAATAGAATATTAAGTATTAAATATTAAAAGAAAGTTAATAACCGAATAATTTTATTATTTAAATAAATAAAAAAGCCCGAAAATTTTCGGGCTTAAAAATAACAGCATATTATTTATACTAAAATCCAATAAATACTGTTGCCATTATTGAAGTAGTGCTAATAGTGTCTTCTTTATCTTCTTTGCCTAATAGATTTACAATATTGTATTTTGCAGATACATCGATATCAACAATAGGTAATATAGAGATAGTTACGCCTGCGCCTATTCCTATTCCGGTTCTGCTAACTTTTTCACCGTAAGTTTCTTCTTCGGTTCCGTATGAAACTCCGTTATACTTAACAGTTGATTTAACTTTTAAGTCACTGATGGAATTAAAGTTAATTGTTGCATTTACATAAGGACTTATTGGACCTGGTATTAGATTATATTCAGCACCTACACCAAAGGAAAGGATTGATGCTTCTGTTTCGGATTTTACATCAAACGATTCTCCCATATATAGCATCTTATAATCTTCTTCACCGTTAAGTAATGTGTAATTAACTTCACCAATTATTTTAATAGGAAGCAATGGCAACCCAAATTTTCCTTTTAATCCTACTTGATACTCTGAACTAAAGCCTCAACCTCCTTTAGTAATATCGTTAGTTAAATCATCTGGTCCGTTGACAATTGCCAAGCCACCACCAATTCCAATTTTAAAAGATTGACCGAACGATAAACCGGAAACAATTAATAATACGAACAAAATAGTAATAGATCTTTTCATTTAAGCTCCTGTAATTTAATGGTTTATACAAACTTAAATATCTTTTACTTTAAATGCAATAGGCAATCACCAATAATATTAATTAATGGGGTAAGCTTATCTTTAATTTTTGTAAAATAATAATTATATTTAATGTTGTGATTTAAAAAAATAGGACATTATTGAGTTACGAAGTTTTATTTATAGTCAGTTCAATTATTGTATTAATCGGTGGGCTTCTATTTATTAACATTGTTATAAATAAAACAAAAATTCAGGCAGAAATTTTTCGTAAATTTCTCCATATTGTTGCCGGCTTAATATCTATCTTGGCATTATCGGTTGTTAAAAATGAATATATTCTTGTTATTATTTCATTTTTTATTACTCTTTTGCTCCTAATAATAAAACACAAAAAAGTGAAGTATTTGGAAATTACAAACGGCATGATTTCTTTTTCTTTTGCTTATACAATATTACTAATTTTTTTTGGTAATATATATAGAGAGATAGTTGGAATATCAATTTTTATTTTAACTATTTCGGATAGTGCTGCTGCAATTTTGGGAAGTTCTTTATCTACAAATAATTACAATATTAGTGGTGATAAGAAGTCTTTTATCGGAAGTTTTTCATTTTTTATTTCGACATTTTTGTTATTATTGTTAGTTCCGGTTTATACTCATATTTTCTCTGTTCTAACTTATGATTTAACTTTAAACGTTGTGGTTGCATTTGTTTTATCACTTCAACTAACACTTATTGAAGCAATATCTGGTAAAGGTTATGATAATTTTTTTATTCCGCTTTATGCGGCTTATTTTTTATTTTTGCTAATTAATCCGGTAAACACACTCTTAATAGATTATATGTTAATAGGTATAGTTTTATCAACTATTGTGGTTTTACTTTCGATTAAAGCTAGATTTTTAACAATTAGCGGCGGAGTTGCAACGTTTTTGCTTGCAAATATAATATTTGGGTTAGGTGGAATAAAATGGACGGTTCCAATTTTAACTTTTTTTGTTTTGTCAAGCCTCTTATCAAAAATGAAAAGCAATAATAAAGAAAAGGCGGAATTATACTATGAAAAAACAGGGGTAAGAGATTATAAGCAGGTATTTGCTAACGGGGGAATTCCCGGTATTCTGCTAATGCTAAATACAGTTAAACCTGATGAATTATTTTTTTTGATGTATATAGTTTTTTTAGCTACTGTATGTTCAGATACATGGTCAACAGAAATAGGAACTTTTATAAAAACAAATACTTATAATGTAATAAATTTTAAATTAATTCCACCCGGAATGAGCGGTGGAATTTCATTTATTGGCACTATAGGAGGAATAACCGGTAGTATTGTAATTACTTTAGTCTCTTTTAGTTTTACATCATATAATTTGTTTTACTTTTTTTTAATTATATTAATAAGTTCGTTTTTAGGAAATATTTCTGATAGTATATTAGGTGCAACAATTCAAGGTGGATATAACTGTTCGATATGTAATAAAAGTACCGAGCGTAGAGATCACTGCGGAAAACCCTCTATAATTACTAAGGGATATAAGTTAATTACTAACGATATTGTTAATTTATTTGCCGGATTTTTAAGTATTTTTTATAGTTTAATTATTTATTATTTAATTTTTATATAAAATGAAAAATATAACTTGGTTTTTTTGCCTTATTCTTTTTTATATCACAGTTTCGGTAAATGCCGAACAAGGGTATAATGATTTTATTAATTCAAGAGACAGATTTTTAGCTGGGCACTTTGGTCGTGCTTACGAGGAATTATTAAGCATTTATGAAAACCCCGGAAATGACAATTTTACAAAAGCTTCGGCTTATTTTTATGCAGGAGAATGTTTAGTCGGATTAAATGAAGTAAGCGGTGCTTTAGCGATATTTGAAAATTTTATTAATAAATTTAATAATTCCGAGCTTTGTGAAATGGCTTATTACCGATTGGGGACTTTGTATTACGGTCAAAATAATTTTTTTAGAGCAAGAGAAAATTTTAAAGCGCTTTTACAAAAGTATCCGGAAAGCGAGTATCAAGGATCGGCACTGTATTGGATTGGAAAAGCCTATTTTGCTGAGAACAAGTTTTCTGATGCCGAAGAATTTTTAAATGAGGCAATTTCTGTTGGTAAGAACAATAAATATATTGATTTCTCTATTTATACCTTAGCTAATTTGTATGAAGAGAATGGTGACTATACTAATGCGGTTACTTATTACGACGAATTATTGGCATATTATAAGTCCAGTAATTTAATACCTTATGCTCAGTATAGAATAGGTGTTTGTTATTTCAAATTAAACGAATATAATTCTGCTGTTTTAGAATTGTCTGACCCAATAATCGATAAACTTCCAAATAATTATAAGTTGGAAGCAAAATATTTGCTTGCAAATTCTCACTTTAGACTTAAGGATTACAAAAACGCTGCCGATGAATTTAATAAAATATTAAATGATGAGGATTTTAACGAAAAAAGCGATAAAGTTAATTATGGTTTAGCACATGTGTTGTTTCAAATGCAAAATTTTGACGAAGCTTATAAGCTATTTAATAGACTGTCGCAAATAGGTTCAGATACCGTTGCAATTAATTCATTTTTTTGGAGTGGTGAATGTAAAAGATATCAAAATGATGAGGCGTTGGCATTAAACATTTTTGATCGTTTTTTAACAAAATATCCGCGTGCTGAAAAATCACCTGCTGCCAGGTTTTATTCAGGTGTAATATATTACAATAAGGGTGAATTTGCAAAAGCAGAGAAATTTTTACAACAATCTATTCAGAATACAGATAATATAATAAAAGCCAAGTCGCTAATTTTTTTAGGTGATATTTTCTTAACTCATAAAAACAACAACAAGGCAATTGATTACTTTACAGACGCAATGAGTATTCCAAAGTTAAACGATAACTTAAGAAATCGTGCGATTTTAGGTTTGGGTGTAGCAAATTTTAATTTAAAGAATTATGAAAATGCTTTAATGAATCTAACAGATTTAAGTATTAGATATCCAAAATTTGAAAGAGATAAGGTAAACTTTTTACTTGGTGAGTGTTATTTTGCTGATGGGAAATATTCCAGTGCGATTAAATTTTATAGTAATATAGAGGGAGCTGATCCGTTAATTGAAAAACAGACTATTTACGGAAAAGCATATTCTTATTTTAATATGAAAGATTTTGCAAATTCATCATTTTATTTTAATGAATATATTAACAGATATCCAAAAGATGAAGAAGTAATTGATTGTAAATTACGACTTGCCGATAGCTATTTTGGAACTAAAAACTTTGATAAAGCTTCATTAATTTATAATGAAATATTTACAAAATATAAAAATGCAAAAATTTCGGATTTTGCATATTATCAATATGGACAATCATTATTTAAGGCAAAGAAATGGAAAGAAGCAATTGAAAAGCTTAGCACCATGCAGTCTCGATTTCCAAATTCATCTTTTAGTGATGATGCTCAGTATTTAATTGGTTGGATCTATTTTCAACATGGTATGTTAGAAGACGCAATAAATAATTATAAAGAGGTTTTAGAGAATTATCCTAAATCAACTGTTGTACCTGTAGCATTGTATTCTTTAGGGGATAGTTATTATAATTTAGGTAATTACGATAGTTCTATTGTATATTATAATAGGTTGTTAAATAATTATTCAAAAACACCATATGTTTTTGACGCTATTAACGGATTACAATATTGTTATATTGCATTAGAACAACCGGAGAAGGCAATATCAACAATCAATCGTTTTTCGCAAAATAATCCAAGTACTGAATTTGGTGATAAAATCTTGTTTAAGAAAGGAGAGATTTATTTTAATATAAATAAATATGAAGAAGCACGGACATCATTTAAAGAATTTATTGCAACTTATCCTACCAGTTCTCTTGTTCCTAATGCTTATTATTGGATTGCAAAAGCTCTGCTACATTAAAGCAAATTGATAATGCTTTATATCATTATAATTTAATAATTACAAATTATTTAAATTCTGAAGTTGGTG
>DAINPX010000066.1:0-11419 GCA_036743235.1 Melioribacteraceae bacterium | reverse complement strand
AATATTTACCGCTGTGTAAGTTGTGATTCCATAAAATACTTGGAACTCGTTAAATGGACCGTACGACCATATTTGGTCATTAGGTGTAAATTCCAACGATATGTTATTTGTTGGTACGTACAGCAGCGGCTTGTTCACTTCTACCGATAACGGTTTAAGTTGGACTTATGAAAGCGGAGTTGCTTCAAACTACATTTACGGTGTTTCTGTAGATACCTCGGATAATGTATTTGTAAGTGCTTGGGAAGGTGGAGTATATTACTTCTCTAAATTATTAACCGAATCAACATGGCAAAATTATGGTATGGTTGGATTTAGAGTTAGTTCGATAGTAATTTCGCCTGATACCAGATCTTTATTTGCAGGAACTTCGGATGGACGAGTTTTTGTTATGGATAATCCTTTAACTTCGGTTGAAGATAAAGAAGTAGTTCCGACAAGTTTTGACTTAAGCCAAAACTATCCTAATCCGTTTAATCCTTCAACAACAATTAATGTTTCAATTGCCAAAGCCGGTAATTATAGTTTACAGGTTTATAATATTTTAGGTCAATTGGTAACAACATTATTTGAAGGAGATATGAACCCCGGTAGTTATAAAGTAACATTTAATGCAAGTAATTTTGCAAGCGGAATTTATATTTATAGATTGCAGGGTAATAATATAAATATTAGTAAAAAGATGATGTTATTAAAGTAAATTAGTATATATATACTTTTTCAAAAGGCTACCGTTTTTTACGTGTAGCCTTTTTTTTATCGCAAATATATTAAGAAAGTAAATTCTATTTTATTAATGAATATGTCGTTTTGTCTATTTAATAATAAAAATGATGTTTAATTAAAGGAATATTTAAAATATAATTAAATAGTATTGTCTGAAAATACCGAAATTATAATATTAATTGATTATCAAATTAAAATATTTGAATTTTATTAAATATAACGTATTTTTAAAATAATAATTTGTTAGAATAGTAAAATCTTACATACTTCTAAGAAACAAATAATGATATTTTTTGTTAAATATCTTTATAATAGGAGAAAAAATGGAATTACCCAAAAGATTAGTAAAATGTCCAATAATTGAGGCATTGATTGAATTGCGGTTTAACGCAAAGCCAAATATTCATAATAGTTTACTAATAGCCGAACTTAATTTGTCATTAAAAAAATTCTCTTCACAAATAACTGAGTTACCTATATTGGAGATACCAAATAGCATAAGGTTGAATGACCCTAATTTAAAGTATAAACCATTTTATAAATTAGGGTGCAATGGGTATATTATTCAATTTGGACCTGATGTGATTAGCATTAATTGTGTGCCTCAATACCTCGGTTGGGAAAAATTTTCTTCAATAGTTAGTGATGTTGTTAAACAAATTAAAGGTATAAACTTAATTAATTCATTTGACAGACTGGGAGTTAGATATATTAATTTTATTGAAGGAGATATTTTGGATCACACTAATATTAGTGTGAATTTTGCAAATAGATCAATTAATAATTTGCATATTCGTACTGAGGTAAAAGAAAATGTATTAACCGGTGTTGTTCAGGTGCTACAAAACGCTAATTATGAGAATAAACAAGGTACAGTTATTGATATTGATGTAATCTTTACTAATAATGAAACTGCTTTTGATTTTAGCAAAATATACCAAAATATTGAAGATGCCCATTTATTTGAAAAAGAATTGTTCTTTTCGCTTTTAAAAAATGAGTTAATTGAACAATTAGGAGCCGAATATTAATGTCCTCAATTGCATTTCCTTTGTTAGCCTGTTTTATAATGGGTAATTCTTCTACATCCGTGTTGGATGCAAAAAAAGTGTTCTCTCAGGTAAATTCAAAATCCACAAGCACTTGTAATTTTAATTCTTCGATAGTTACGTCTTATATTGAAGATACAACTGATTACTATCAGATCCTAAAGAATCAAGAAACAGCAATATTTTCTGAATTTGTTAACAGAATAGTTTCAAACTCAAAAGAAATTGACCCGGTTATTGGAGAGTATATTGATAGTATATTTTGGGATTTAATATGATTCATGAAGATATTAAGATATTTCTACCAAAATATTTATCGGAAGATTCGACAAAAAAGTTGTTACAGGAGTTAAAACTATTTCCCAATAATATGGATAAACGCTTATATACATTTTCTTTGATGAAAAAAGATAATATTTTTCAAGGGGATGGAGTAAAAAATCAACCAGTTTATAATATTTTAGAAAACAGTACTAAGTTCACAAACTGCTTAATTATTTCAAATACATGTGATATTGATATTCATAATAAACGATTGTTTCCTGGTAATGTACTATATGCCCCGTTAATATCATTTACAAAGTATTCTCAAAGTCTTATTAATTTAAACTATGATAAAAACAAAATTAACTCACATCTTGAATCTGTAAAAAATCAAGAAATCACGTCTATATTTTATTTGCCAAAGCTGAATGATGAACTTGATGAGTCTTTGGTTTTTCTTGACCGAATATTTAACGTACCCATTAAATATTTTTATGAAAACGGCTCTTTAAATAATCGCTTGTTTTCGCTAAGTGATTATGGTAATTATTTATTTTTATTTAAGTTATCAATACATTTTACGAGGTTAACTGATAAAGTTAATAGAAGTTCGGTTAGTGATATAACTTAAATGTAAAACTCATTTTGGCAAACAAATTTAGTTGGCAATGGGTTTAATTTTATATTACACGGCAGTTTACAAAATTATTAAACAATAATTTTATATTGAATTTTATTTAACTTCAAAAATAAGTGTTATTTTTGTTCCTGTTCCTTTTTCCGAGTTAATGTTAAATGAAATATTATTAAGTTCGCATAATCTTTTGGTAATTGGCAAACCTAAACCGTTTCCTTCAAATCTGCGGGTATAACCTTCATCTTCTTGTGAGAAAGGAAGGTATATTGAACTTAAAAATTCTTGTGATATACCTATTCCGGAATCTTCAATAATAATATAAAGTTTATTATTTTCGTAATTTTGGGCAGTTACGGTTACACTTCCTTTTGGGGTATATTTTATTGCATTATCAATAATGTTATTTAAAATTATAAAAACGGAATCTTTATCAATTTCCGCTAGTTGATTAAATGCAGATATGTTTGTAAACAATTGTAAATTTTTAGTTTTAAATTCCGCATCAAAATTTTCTATAATAGGGTAAAGAATTTCGCTAATAACATAAGTAGGAGTTTTGTCTATTTGATAAATATTTTTTTGCAGCTCAGACATTGTAACAATCATTTCAATTGTTCTGATAAGTCTTTTTGAAGCCGAAGTTATTGAATTGAAAAGTTCGTTATCGGTTTTTGCAGTTCCGTTTTCTTCGGCTTCCAATCTTAATAAAGTTAAAAAATTAATTATAACATTTACAGGTGTTCTAATTTCGTGAGATATTTGAGCCAAGAAATTGGACTTTAATTCTTTATATTTTTCTATGTTGTTGTGTGCTGCAATTAATTCATTGGTTCGTTCTTTAATTTGGTCTATTAAACTTTTATTATATAGGTTCAATAAATCGTTTTTTTCTTCCAATTCTTTTTTTGTTCTAATTAAATCTATATGAGTTTTAATACGCGCCAATATTTCTTTAGGTTGAAAGGGCTTTGTAATATAATCAACACCGCCTAAATCAAACCCTTTAACTATATCATCAATTTCGGTTTTTGCAGTTAAAAATATAACCGGAATATCTTTAGTTAAGGATGATGATTTTAATTTTTCGCAAACTTCGTAACCTGACATTTCGGGCATCATAATATCAAGCAAAATTAATTCGGGTAACGGAGCTGCCCTATTAATATAATTTAACGCATTTATTCCACTTTGGGCAACACTAATTTCATAACCTGCATCCGTTAATACTTTTGCAGCATATTGCAAGTTTTTGGGGTTATCGTCAACAATTAAAACTTTCCCATTTTTATTAAATTTTTCACTCATGTTTTTCTCTTTAAGTTTTATTATTTTCCAAAAACAATTTATAAATATAATCTAAAATTTTTGAAATGTGTTCAAAATCATAGTTCTCTTTTGCTTTTTGAAGTCCCTCTATTTCATCTTTTAATACATCTTTTACAGCTAAAATATTATTTAAATCATTTATTAGTATTTCTAAATCCTCAATAACAATTGTTTCCTTTAATAAACTAATTTGAGTAAAAATTTTGTCTTTTATCTCTATAATACTCTCTTTGGGTAAATTAATGCTATTTTTGGATTTATTAATTGCAATAACATCATTTTTTATGTGCTCATGCGGAATAAATTTTTTAAGAATATTTAGTAAATCTTTTTTAAGTAATGGTTTTCTTAAGATACCGTCAAAATTAAACTCATAAAAAATTTCTTTATCGGATTTAGAAGAAGCAGTAAATGCAATAATTTTAACTTCTTTTCCGTTCTTCAGCTCTCTAATTTTTTTGGAAGCCTCTATTCCATTTATATCAGGCATTCTAATATCCATTAAAATTAAAGTAGGCATATTTTTATTGATAATAGAAAGAGCAGAAGAAAAGGAGTTCGCTTCCAAAACATTCATCCCAAATTCGGTTAAAAATATTTTGGCTATTTCTCGGTTATTGTCAATATCATCAATAATTAAGATATTATGTTTTTCAAATTTTATTTCTTTAACATCATCATTAAAAATTTTAATGGTGTTATCTTGGTTAAAAGATAATTCGATATTATTTAATGTTACAATAAAAGTTGTTCCTTTATTTACTTCGCTTTCAACAGAGATATCACCCCCCATTAAATTAACAAGTCTTTTGCTTATTGCCAAGCCAAGTCCAGTACCCCCGTATTTTTTTGTTTCCCCGTTTGCAACTTGTCTGAACGATTCGAAGATTAATTTAAAATGCTCTCGGCTTATGCCTATACCTGTATCGGATACTTTTATTATCAAAGTTCCGGTATTAAGTCTATTGATGTTGGGGATGTAATTAGCGCATATTGTAATTTCCCCTTTGTCTGTAAATTTTACGGCATTCCCCACTAAATTAAATACAACTTGTCTAAGTCTAATTTCATCAATTATAAAATTATTGCATGTATCAAAATTTATCTCTGTTTTTTGTAAAATATTTTTGCTTGACGCTTGTTGGGAGAAAATTTGTTGAATTTCTTTAATTAGGTTATTTAAGTTTACCGGTTCTTTAAATATTTCGATACGACCGGATTCAATTTTTGATAGATCAAGAATATCGTTAATTAAAGCCAATAAAGTTTTTCCGCTTAATAAAATATTATTTACAAAATTTTTCTCCTGCGGAGTTTTGACCATGTTCAAAAGTATTTCGCTAAAGCCTAAAATTGCATTCATCGGGCTACGAATTTCGTGGCTCATGTTTGCAATAAATTCCGATTTGGATGCGTTTGCTCTTTCTGCAAGCTCTTTTGCACTCATAAGCTCGCATTCAAAATTTCGGCGAAATAATGCACCCGAAACTATTTCGGCAGCCAATCGTAATAAGGCAATATATTCAAATTCCCACTCACGTTGTTGTTTAACCGAATCGAAACCGATAAATCCAATTAATTTATCCGCAAAAAATATAGGAATTGTAAGTAGAGATACAATTCCTTGTGGTTCCAATATCTCTTTTTCGGCGTAATATTCTTCCTCAATTTTAGCTACATCGGGAATATAAACATATTCGTTGTTGTTAAACTTTTCAAACCATCGCGGAATAATATTATTGGGGATATTTTTTAAATTATCAATTTCCGAAGTTACACCTTCGGCACACCACTCGTAAGTATTATTCATAGTGCTATTTGAATAATCAAATTCAAATATATATACCCTGTCAACATTAGAATAATCACCAAGCATATTTAAGGCTTGGTTAATAGAACTTGATATTTCGTTAAAGTTGGATTGTATTAAAAGCGAAGAAATTTCGTTTATCAGCGAATGTAATAAATTTAAAGCAAAAATCTTTTCTTCCATTTCTTTACGGCTCGAAATATCCGTAATAGTTCCGCTAACCGAAATAGGTTGTAGGTTGTTATCGTTTAATAACTGAGCGAATATTTCAACCCATTTTATTTCGTTGTTTTTAGTTAATAATTTGGTTTCAAATTTGCAGTAATTTCTATCTCGTGAAAGTAACTCTCTAAAATAAATTTTGTTTTTTTGAATTTCGTAAGGGACAAGGAAATTTTCAAACGATTTATGTAAACTTTCCTCAATAGTGAATCCGGAAATTTCTGCCCAAACAGGATTTAAAAATAACCATTCTCCTTTATCGTTAGTCTGAAAAACTACTTCTTTTAAACTGTTTACAACTAATCGGTATTTTGCCTCACTTTCATTTAATGCTTTTTGAGTATTTATAGCATCGGTAATATCTCTACTTACGCCTATAACTCCAATAATTTCGTTTTTACTGTTCCTTAAAGGCGATTTTGTGGATAAAAAAGTTTTGGTTTTGCCGCTATAATGTGTAACCGTGTTTTCGCAAATTAGATTGGTTCCCGTTTGCATTACTATTCTATCTTGCTCTATAAATGTTTTAGCACTATTAACATCAAATAAAGAGTAATCATCTAAACCAATAATTGCGGAAGCTGGTAGGTTATGATACTGTTCAAATTCTTTATTACACTTTAAATAAACACCATTTAAAGACTTTGCAAATACCATATCGGGCAAATTTTCCAGCAAAGAATTTAACAATGATGTTTGGCTTTCAACCACAATAGAATCGGCAACGCTATCGGTTATATCGGTTGCAATGCCATGTATATAATCCGGTCTGCTTAAATCACCTTCCCAGAATGCAAAATGGTTTTTTATCCAACGTATTTCACCCGATTTATGAACAATTCGATGTTTAACAATCAAAAATTTCTTTTCTTTAACCTCATTCATCTTTTCAACAACAAGTTGTCTATCTTCTTTATAAACGCATTTATACCAGAGGTTTTCAATTTCAAAAAAATCGTTAACAGAATATCCATACATTCTTTCAACCGCAGAATTTAAAAAAACAGTGTTGTAATTGGGCAAAGCAACAGTCCAAACCATTTGATCGGTATAATCTATAATACGATTTAATAATTCAAGTTTGTTTTCGGTTGTTGTGCGGTTATTACTTTTTAACAAAAAACATAAAAATACTACATATGTTTTATTTTCAATAAATAGTTTATTAATTGTAATTTTAAAAAACAATTTATTTCTTGTTGCGTATGCAGTTTTAATTCTTCCTGTATTAATTTCATTAATAAGATTGTGAATGGGTATTGAATTAAAGTTAAAAACGCTAAAAATACTTTTATCAATAATCTCATTTTCATTGAATTCAAATTTTAAGTCGTCTTCTAAAATATTATTAACAGATACAATTTGTAACTTGGAATTTAACGTAAGTACAATATCGGGATTCATAATAATTTATATCCTTTAGTATCATTTTTTTTAATGCAAACAATAAAATAATTAAATAATTAAAAAAATAAAAGAAAAAACAAATTTAGTGAGATATAAAAAAGGGGGGAGTATTACTTGTTAATTATTCATCAGAATCAATATAATCCTTAAAATATAAATTAAAGTTGGTTAAATCTTGTTCTTCAATATTAAAGCTTACTATATCGGCAAAATTGTTTAGAACAACAACGGCATTTATGCTGGCGTCTTTTGATTCCAAATCAGCAATTTTAGAAGCAACGTTTAAGTTTAAAATTTTAATATCGTCATAAATTTTTTGTAATTCAAATAAATCCCAATCGGGTTGTTTACCGTTAATTTTTTTTATGAATTGGGCAAGTAAATACATCGAAAAAACCTTATATTCGGTTTCTTCCAAAGTAGCAAAGGGAAGATGAAAACGGACCATTGGTTTTAATTTAACCATAATTGGGCAACCGCTAGTAACCATTAATATCCCAATTAAGCTACTCACACCGCTTTGAACATCCGTTTTTTTATAATAGCCTCGTTCATCTGAATTAACATCAATAAATACTTTATCAAACGAAGATACATTATTAAAAGATTTAATTACACAATTTAAGTTTACCGCAACAGGGCAATAATTAAACTCGCTACTATTTAATGGGCAATGTGGGCACTTAAAGTTTTCCAATTTTGTCCATTCGGGGTACTCGGTATTATCCCGCAAAAGATTCATAGTTAACGGTTCGATTTTTATATGAAAAGTTATTTCTCGCTCATCTTCAAACTTAAACTTGAACGAATAATTAATTAAATCTTTTTTAGTGTACATTTTGCATGTCAATTATTATTATGGCTATATTATCGTAATAATTTAACAAAAATTCAATATAAAGCGAAAAATAATTTAATAAATGTGCTTTAAAATACAAAAAAATCGGACTAAAGGTCTTATAACTAATCGGAAACCATCGTATAAAACAATTTTAAAAGTGCATAATTTTACAAATCTAATAAAATTGTATTGAATAAAAAAATAATATTGTGTAATTTGCAAGTCAATTTTAAATTTTTGCGGAATAGAGTAAGATGAAATTCAAAAGAAGAACCCATACGTGTAGCGAGTTAAGAGAAGAACATATTGGACAAGATGTAGTGCTTAACGGTTGGGTAGATAACCGAAGAGACTTAGGCGGAGTTATTTTTATCGATTTACGAGATAGGTACGGAATTACGCAGATAGTTTTTGAACCGACTTTTAACTTACTTGCGCACGAGGCAGGTAAAGATTTAAGAAGCGAATTTGTAATTTCGGTTGAAGGTAAAGTGCGTAAAAGACCCGAAGGTACCGAAAACGCTCAGCTTTCTACAGGAAATATTGATGTTATGGTAGAAAAATTAATTATTCTTAATAGTGCTGCTACTACTCCGTTTCAAATTAAAGATGATATTGATGTAAACGAAGATTTGCGATTAAAATATAGATATTTGGATTTAAGACGTTCTAAATTGCAAAACAATTTATTAATGCGCCATAAAGTTACTCAAATTGCTCGTGAGTATTTTGATAAAAATTCCTTTATAGAAGTGGAAACTCCGGTATTAATGAAAAGTACACCCGAAGGTGCACGTGACTTTTTAGTACCCAGCCGTTTGCATAAAGGTAAGTTTTACGCTTTACCTCAATCACCGCAACAATACAAACAATTGTTAATGGTAGCCGGCATGGATAGATATTTTCAAATTGTTAAATGTTTTAGAGACGAAGATTTGCGAGCAGATAGACAGCCGGAATTTACTCAAATAGATGTTGAAATGTCGTTTGTTGATACCGAAGACGTATTTGAAATGGTTGAAGGTTTGATGCAAAAACTTTATAAAGATATAAAAAATTATGATTTAAAACTTCCTTTGCAAAGATTATCGTTTGACCAAGCAATGGAAAAATATGGTAGCGATAAACCAAATTTGAAGTTTGGATTAGAAATGGTAAAATTAAACGATGTTTTTCAAAATTCCGAATTTAGAGTTTTTAAAGAAGCCGTAGAAAACAACGGAATTATTACATCGCTTTTGGCTAAAGGATGCGGAGATTATACTCGTAATCAGTTAGATGTTTTAACCGATTTTGTTAAAAAGCTTGGTGCAGGCGGTTTAATTTGGATGAGAGTTAAAGAAGATGGACTTGAAGCTCCTATTGCAAAATTCCTTACAGAAGAAGAAAAAGAAGGAATAATTAACAAATTGAACGCAAAACCGGGCGATTTGATTTTTATGCTTTCGGGTACAAAGTTAAAAACTTTAAGTATTATGGGGCATTTACGTTTGGAAATGGCAAAACGAATGAATATTATTCCTACCGATGATACGCCCGCATTATTATGGGTTACCGATTTTCCGTTGTTTGAGTGGGATGAAGATACAAAACGTTATTACGCAATGCATCACCCATTTACATCTCCGGCGGTTGAAGATATTCAGTTTATGGAAACAGACCCGGGTAAAGTAAAAGCACGTGCTTACGACTTAGTTTTAAACGGTAACGAAATTGCCGGCGGAAGTATTAGAATACACGATAATAAGTTACAAAAAATAATGTTTAAAGCACTTGGAATTTCCGAAGAAGAAGCTGAAGAAAAATTTGGTTCGTTGTTAGGTGCATTTAAATACGGAGCTCCTCCTCACGGCGGTATCGCTTTCGGATTAGATAGATTAGTTATGTTGTTTGCCGGAGAACACTCTATTAGAGATGTTATGGCTTTCCCAAAAACTTCAAGCGGAATGTCTTTAATGGATGATTCGCCATCACATGTTGATGATGACCAGTTAAAAGAACTACATATTAAAATAAGATAATTATTTATTAAAATTTAATAAAAAAGTGCCCAACCTTAAAAATGAGGTTGGGCTTTTTTATTTTAATTATTGAAAGGAATTCAGATGTTTTATATTTATCTAATTAAGTTTAATAAAATAATATTCCGGAAACTTAATAAACTTAAGAACAAATATCATTAAAAATAATTAAACAACCATAATTAAATTAATGTAAAGGGAATTATTGATTAATTTTATCTATAATTTTATTCCCCAAATTATTAATTATCTTCCTGTAAATATTAATTTTAAAACAATAAAAAGAGGAATAGTTAAATTATAATAATTCCTTAACTAATTGGAGAGAAAAATTTGATTTTATAATGTTCCGGATAATTTAAAAAAAATAAAAATTGTTTATAAAACTATTGTTATAATATGATTAAGAAAAGTTGAAGTGAGATAACTTAATTATTCAGCAAACATTTTAAATTGTTTAAATAACTCGATAGCCATTTCAAAAGGAAAACGAGTGCGAGTTAAAAATGCTTCATCTCGTTTATCAATTGACGGTTCATCTTCCCACTCTAAGTTAGAATTAAGCACTTTATTGTTGGTAGTATCAATAATAGCCCAATTGGATACACCGTTAATTCTGGATTTCATAATCAAATGAATTTTGTCCTGTAATCCAAATCTTAATGCACTATCGAACCATTTTGCTTTTTGTTCTGTTGTCATAATAAAATCATAGTTTTTATATTATATTATCGTAATAAAATAAAAAAAATTTAGTAATTATATGAGCACTTTGCAAATTATTTTGTTTTTGGTTTCGGGGTTAGTTTTATTAGTGGTGGGAGGAGAAATATTGGTAAGAGGTAGTGTGGGCTTGGCAAAAAGGTTTAACGTAAGTCCCTTAATTATCGGGTTAACCATTGTTTCTTTCGGCACATCTTCTCCTGAATTGTTGGTAAGTGTAAAAGCTGCAATATCCGGTTATGCATCAATTTCGTTAGGGAACGTGATTGGCTCTAATATCGGTAATATTGCAGTTATACTGGGTATTGCATCATTAATATATCCAATTTCTATAAGTAGGCAAATAATTAATGATGCAATACCCAGTATAACTGCAATATTACCGATATTAGA